>CAKUMR010000001.1 GCA_934667865.1 uncultured Oscillospiraceae bacterium
CCGCTCTTTGACACGATCGTCGACTACATCCCCGCGCCCGAGGGCGACCCGGCCGCGCCGCTCCAGATGCTCGTCTCGTCCATCGACTATAACGACTATGTCGGCCGTATCGGCATCGGCCGCATCGAGCGCGGCACGATCCGCCAGAATCAGGAGGTCAGCATCTGCGACTACCACGACCCCAGCCACAGCGCCAAGGGTAAGGTTGTCGCACTGTACGAGTTTGACGGGCTGGCCAAGAAGCCCATCACTGAGGCCTCCGCCGGTGAGATCGTCGCCTTCTCCGGCATGGCGGACATCACCATCGGCCGCACGGTCTGCGCCCCGGAGCTGCCGGAGCCGCTGCCCTTTGTCAAGATCTCCGATCCGACGATCGAGATGACCTTCAGCGTCAACGACTCTCCCTTTGCGGGCAGAGAGGGCAAATTCGTTACCTCCCGCAATCTGCGCGACCGTCTGAACCGTGAGCTTCTGAAGGATGTATCTCTGCACGTTACGGAGCAGGGAACAGACGCCTTCAACGTCGCCGGCCGCGGCGAGATGCACCTGTCCATTCTTATCGAAACGATGCGCCGCGAGGGCTATGAGTTCCAGGTCAGCACCCCGCGCGTTCTGACCAAGGTCATCGACGGCAAGGTCTGCGAGCCGATCGAGCGCATGGTCGCGGACGTGCCGGAGAGCTCCATGGGCAGCGTCATCGAGAAGATGGGCCGCCGCAAGGGCGATCTTCTGTCCATGACCCCGGTCGGCAGCCGCTACCGTCTGGAATTTCTGGTTCCGTCGCGCGGCCTGTTCGGCTACCGCAGCGAGTTTTTGACCGATACGCGCGGTGAGGGCATCATGTCCTCCGTGCTGGATTCCTATGCTCCGCTGAAGGGCGAGATCGAGCGCCGCAAGACCGGCTCTCTCATCGCCTTTGAAACCGGCGAGGCCTGCACCTACGGGCTTTACAACGCGCAGGAGCGCGGCCAGCTCTTCATTGAGCCGGGCGTGGAGGTCTATGCCGGCATGGTCGTCGGCATCTGCTCGCGCAACGAGGATATGACCGTCAACGTCTGCAAGAAGAAGCAGCTCACCAATATGCGCGCTGCCGGTGCGGACGACGCACTGCGCCTGACCTCTCCGCGCGTGCTGTCGCTGGAGCAGTGTCTGGAATTCCTCGCGGACGACGAGCTGCTGGAGGTCACGCCGAAGAACCTGCGCATCCGCAAGCGCGAACTGGATCATTCCGCGCGTATGCGCCAGCTGATGAAGACCAGAAACGGCTAAAAAGCAGAAATAATCAGGCCGCCCCGCAGGAATCCCGCGGGGCGGCCTTCAGCTTATCAAAAAAGTCCATTTGGACTTTTTGATAAGCTGAAAGCAAAATTGCAAAATAAATTTTGTAGTTATTTTTTGCAATTTTGGTCGCTGCGGCGGGTTATTGAACGCGAAAGGAAACCCTGACGGTTTCCTTTCACTCTTTTCTTCCCTCCGAATACTTTGGCTGGACAGGTTTTTCGACAGTCGGCGGGGCGGCCTTTCGTCATTGCCTCAGAGTGGACTTATAATAGGTGCCGAACGCGGCAAGCGCGTCGATGATCGGCAGCATCTCCCGGCCAAGGTCCGTCAGGCCGTACTCCACGCGCGGCGGCAGCTCCTGATAATCGTGCCGGTAGGCCAGCCCGTCGTCTATCATCTGCCGCAGGCTGTCGGTCAGCACCTTCTGGGAGATGCCGTCCAGATCGCGCTGGAGCTCATTGAATCTCCACGGGCGCGCTTTCAGGTTGCGCAGGATCAGCAGCTTCCACTTTCCGCCGATCAGGGAAACGGCCGTCGCCACCGGGCAGGCCGGCAGCTCGCTTTTTGTTTTCATGTGTTGATCACCTCTTCGCATCACTGACTCTATTATATCACACATTCAAAAAATAATACACAGTTATAAAAAAGTGCGTACTTGTTTTTGTATGTGCATCCGGCTAAACTAAGATCACAACATCACCGGGAGGTATTTCACAATGAAAAACTACACGAAAACGAACGTCGGCATCGAAGGCAGAGTCGAGCTGCATGAAACGCTGGGTCTGACCGGCGCAGAGATCAGCGTGAACCGGCTCCCCGCAGGCGCGGGCGTTCCGTTTGTCCATGCACACAAAAGCAACGAGGAGATCTACGGAATTCTCTCCGGCAGCGGCAAGGCCGTGCTCGACGGCGAGGAAGTCGCACTGACCGCAGGCGACTGGCTGCGGGTCGCGCCCGCCGCAAAGCGGCAGTTTTCCGCCGCGGCAGACGAGGGGATCGTCTTTGTCTGCATTCAGGTGAAGGAGAATTCCCTCGGCGGCTTTACCGCGGGCGACGCCGTGGTGTTCTGAGCCGAATCAAACAAAATGGGACAGCAGGTAAACCTGCTGTCCCATTTTTATTACCTGTTTTTCAGCATCCGGCAGGTGAGCTCATGCAGCATCTGCGCGTGGCGGCCTTCCTCCTGCGCCAGCCGCAGGAAAAGGCAGCGATGCTCCGGCCAGCGCTCCGCATCGGCGCGGTACTGCTTTTCGCCCGCCAGCTCGCCCAGAAACTGCGCGCGCAGCCGGTCGCAGAACGTCCCTTCGCAGCGGGCGGCGCTTTCCGACGCGGAGCACTCGCCGGTGTGCAGAAAATACAGCGCCGACAGCGTCTGCGCGTGCTGCCCCTCCTGTGCCGCGATCGCGCGCAGCGTCGCGGCATGCGGCCCGGCGCAGCGCGCCAGTGCAAGATAAGTAAGCCGGTCGGTCTTTTCCGCCGCGATCCTCGCGCGGAGCACGTCTTCTATCGTCGCTTCCCTCGGTGCTTCCTGCGTGCGCAGGACTCTGTCCCACACCGCACGGGTGGCCGCGGTATCATAAGGGTCCATTTTTGTTCCTCCCGTTTTGATTTTGCCGCCGGCGCGTTGCCGCACCGGCCTCCTGACAGCCTATGCCGCAAGTTCAAAAGGTGTGAAAAGGGCAGGAATACTTGCTTTCCAGCGAAGATACTGATATAATAACAAAATATGGTCTGCGCCGGGCAATTCCCCCGGAAAGCAGAAAAATCTGCAAGGAGGTCTTTATGAAAACCGGACTCCGACGGCGCTACATCGGCAGCGCCGCCTTCTATAAAATGGCTCTGGCCGTAGCCGTTCCCATCATGATCCAGAACGGTATCACAAACTTCGTCAGCCTGCTGGACAACATCATGGTCGGACGTGTGGGCACGGAGCAGATGACCGGCGTTTCCATCGTCAATCAACTGATTTTCGTCTTTAACCTCGCCATCTTCGGCGCGGTTTCCGGCGCGGGCATCTTCGGCGCACAGTTCTTCGGCAGCGGCGACGACGAGGGTGTGCGCTCCGCCTTCCGCTTCAAGCTCATCATCTGCGCGATCTTAACGACACTGGGTATTGCGGTCTTTCTGTTCTTCGGGGACAGCCTCATCCGCCTGTACCTCAAGGGCGAGGGCGACCCCGCACAAATCGAGGCAAGCTTCGGCTACGCCAAGCGCTACCTCTCCATCATGCTCTTCGGCTTCATCCCCTTCGTGGTGGCACAGTGCTATTCCGGCACTCTGCGCGAATCCAACCGGACGGTGCTGCCCATGGTCGCAGGCATCATTGGTGTGGCGGTGAACCTGGTCTTCAACACGCTGCTGATCTTCGGCCGTCTGGGCTTTCCGAAGCTCGGCTCGGCGGGCGCAGCCATCGCGACGGTGCTGTCGCGCTTCGTGGAGGCGGCGGTCGTGATCGTCTTCTCCCACTTCGGCAAGCGGCGCTGCTCCTTCTTCCGCGGGATGTACCGCACGCTGCGCATCCCGAAGCAGCTCGTCCTCCAGATTGGGAAGAAGACCCTGCCGCTAATGCTCAACGAGGCTCTTTGGGCCACGGGCATGGCGCTGCTGTCGCAGTGCTACTCCCTGCGTGGCTACGACGTAGTCACGGCCTGCAACATCGCCTCGACCATCGCCAACGTCTTTAACGTCGCCTTCCTCGCGATGGGCAACGCCGTCGGCATCATCATCGGCCAGCTGCTCGGTGCGGGCAGGATGGATGAAGCCGTGGACACCGACCGGAAGCTCATCGTCTTTTCCGTGGCGATCTGTCTGCTGATCGGCGGCATCATGGCGCTGACCGCGCCGCTGTTCCCGCAGATCTACAACACAAGCACGCACGTGCGCAGCCTTGCAAAGGAATTTATTGTCATCTGCGCGCTGTGTATGCCGATCAACGCGCTGGCAAACGCCTGCTACTTCACCCTGCGCTCCGGCGGCAAGACGCTGATCACCTTCTTCTTCGACAGCTTTTATGTGTGCGTTTTCACCGCGCCGCTGGCCTTTGTTCTGGCCAACTTCACCGCGCTTCCCATCGTCCCCCTGTACCTCTTCTGTCAGCTCGCGGACATCGGCAAGTGCGTCGTCGGCCTGATCTTCATCAAAAAAGGAATCTGGATCCAAAACATCGTACAAAAGGAATCGACTCATGAAAAACACGCAATACTACCGGAAGCATAGCCTTCTCCATATTTTTCTCTCCTATTTCAAGCCGCATATGGGGCTGTTCGTGCTGGACATCCTCTGCGCGACCTTTGCCTCGCTGGTCGACCTGACCTTCCCGCTGCTGTCGCGGCGGGCAATCAATCAGATGCTCCCGGCGGGCGCGTTTCAGACCTTCTTTCTTGTCATGGGCATCCTGGGCGTGGCCTATCTCATCCGCGGCTTTCTCTATTTCGTCATTGGTTACTGGGGACATACCTTCGGTATCCGCGTCGAGGCGGACATCCGCCGCGACCTGTTCCGGCATATGCAGAGCCTCGGCTATGACTACTACGACCGCAACCGCACCGGCCAGCTCATGAGCCGCCTGACCAGCGACCTGTTTGAGATCACGGAGCTGGCGCACCACGGCCCGGAGGATCTGATCATCTCCATGCTGACCATCATCGGCTCGCTGATCGTGATGTTCTCGATCGAGTGGCGGCTGGCGCTGGTCATCGTGATCATTCTTCCCATTCTTCTACTGGTGCTCATCCTGCGGCGGCGGAAGATGAGCGCCGTCTCCAAGAACGTCAAGGCGCGCACCGCGTCCATCAACGCCGAGATCGAGTCCTCCCTCTCCGGTATCCGCACGGCCAAGGCCTTTGCCAACGAGGAGGTCGAGCTGGAGAAGTTCGACCGCGCGAACGACCGCTTCAAGGTCTCCAAACGCGAGTTCCACAAGGAAATGGGCATTTTCAACGGCTCGCTGGAATTTTTCATGTCCATTCTCTCCGTGGCGGTCGTCACGGTGGGCGGCGCGCTCATCATGCAGGACCGCATGGAGCTGGTCGACCTTTTCACCTTCACGCTCTATATCAGCACCTTCACCAACCCCGTACGCAAGCTGGTCAACTTCGCGGAGATGTTCGCCAACGGCTTCGCCGGCCTGAACCGCTTTGCCGAGCTGATGCGCACCGAGCCGTCGCTTCAGGATGCGCCGGACGCGGTGGAGCTGAAAAACGTCCGCGGCGAGATCGCCGCCGAGCACGTGGACTTTGCCTATGACGGCGATCTGGACGTCCTGAACGACGTCAGCCTGCACGTCGCGCCCGGCGAGACCGTCGCCATTGTCGGCCCCTCCGGCGGCGGCAAGAGCACGCTCTGCCGCCTGATCCCGCGGTTTTATGACGTGACCGGCGGCGACATCCGCATCGACGGCCTCGACGTCCGCGCCGTCACGCAGGAGTCCCTGCATCACGCCATCGGCGTCGTGCAGCAGGACGTGTTCCTCTTTGCCGACACCATCGGCAACAATATCCGCTACGGCAAGCCCGGCGCGACGATGGACGAGGTCATCGAGGCCGCCAAGCGCGCGGAAATTTACGACGACATCATGCAGATGCCCGACGGCTTCGACACCTACGTCGGCGAGCGCGGAACGCTCCTTTCCGGCGGGCAGAAGCAGCGCGTGAGCATTGCGCGCATTTTCCTCAAAAATCCGCCCATCCTGATTCTGGACGAGGCCACGAGCGCGCTGGACAGCGTGACGGAGTCGAGAATTCAGTCCGCGCTGGACGCGCTGGCCGTCGGCCGCACGACGCTCATCATCGCGCACCGTCTGTCCACCATCCGCAGCGCCTCGCGGATCCTGGTCGTCAGCGGCGGAAAGATCGTCGAGCAGGGCACGCACGAGGAGCTGATGGCCCACGGCGGCCTGTATGCCGAGCTTCGGAAAACACAGAATCTATCCGTCTAGGGAACTTTATCCTCCGTGAATCGTCGAAAAAGGAAGATTTACTTGCTTTTTTGGTAAATGTCCGCTATAATAACAAACAATGTACACCGGACAGCCGTCCGGCTCATAGAATGAGAAAAATTACAGAGAGGATGATACCGTTTTGACCAACTGCGCAGAACCGGCAATCCGTCACTTTCAAATCGAAGGAACACCCGTGAGCTGCTCCGAATTCGGCGGCGGCCACATCAACCTGACCTGCAAGGTAAAGACCGACAGCGGAAGGTCCTATATTTTGCAGCGCATCAACCAGTATGTTTTCACCGACCCCAAGGCGGTCATGGAAAACGTCGCCGCCGTGACGGAGTATCTCCGCCCCCGCGTCAGCGACCCCAGCGAAATTCTGCATTTTATTCTTTCCGACTCCGGCACATACTATCATATAGACGAGGCCGGCGAATACTGGCGCTGCTATGAATTCGCCGACGGCATCTGTCTGGACCTCCCGGAATCCGACAAGGACTTTTATGAAAGCGCCATCGCCTTCGGCCGTTTTCAGGAGATGCTGCGCGATTTCCCCGCGGAAACGCTGCATGAAACCATTCCCCTGTTTCACAATACCCTCAACCGCTTCCGTCTGTTCCGTGAGGCGGTGCAGGCCGACCGCGCCGGGCGTGCCGCCGGTGTGCAGGCGGACATTGCCTTCCTGCTGGCTCGCGAAAACGAGGGCGGCACGATCTGCCGTCTGCTCGACAGCGGTGAGCTTCCCCTGCGCGTGACGCACAACGACACCAAGCTCAACAACGTCCTGCTCGACTGCAAGACGCGCAAGGCGCTGTGCGTGCTGGATCTCGACACGGTCATGCCCGGCTCCTCGCTCTACGATTACGGCGATTCCATCCGCTTCGGTGCGGCGACCGCTCCGGAGGACGAGAAGAATCTGGAAAAGATGGAGCTCAACCTGCATCTGTTCCGGGTGTACACCTCCGGCTATCTTGCCGCCTGCCCGAGCCTGACGGCCAAGGAGCGCGAGCTGCTGCCCCTCGGCGCGAAGATCATGACGCTGGAGCTGGCGACCCGCTTCCTCGCCGACTACCTCGACGGCGACCGCTATTTCAATGTCGCCTATCCCGAGCACAACCTCGTCCGCGCCCGCGCGCAGATGAAGCTCGTGGTGGATATGGAGAAAAAGTGGGACGAAATGCAGAAGATCGTCGCAGAAGAAACCGCTCAATAACAACGGAGGAATACCATGAACTATCTGGGAATCGACTATTCGGTCAAACATCTTCCGGCGCTTGACCCGGACTTTATCCCCTTCGGTGTCTGGCTCGACGCCTATGAAAAGGGTGCGGAAAAGCCCCTGACCATCGCGCTGGAGCGCGACCGCGGCCAGATCGCCGTCCGCCGCACGAAGATCCACGGCACGCCGGAGCTGGCGGAGGCCGATTACCGCTTCGTCGAGCGCTATGTCAAGTTCCTGCTGTGGTCCATCGGCGGCTTCCGCATCTGGATCGGCGGGGACCACGCGCTGGCGCAGAGATTGCAAAAGGCCTACACGCTCGAAGGCGAACGTAAATTCGACGTGCAGTTCATGCAGGACGTGTATGAGGTTCCCTTTGAGGTCATCGACTGCACACCGGACGAATGTCCGCAGGAAAACGAGTCCTCCGTCTCCATCGGCGGCCATATGGAGGGCTGCCGCATCGGCTTCGACGCGGGCGGCTCGGATCGCAAGGTTTCCGCCGTCATTGACGGCAAAACCGTCTATTCCGAGGAGGTCGTCTGGCATCCCAAGACGGAATCCGACCCGCAGTATCACTTTGACGGCATCGTTTCCGCCTTCCGCACGGCGGCGTCCAAGATGCCGCGCGTGGACGGCATCGGCGTGTCCTCCGCAGGCGTTTTCATCGGCAACAGCCCGATGGTGTCCTCCCTTTTTATTAAAGTTCCGCGTGAAAAGCGCGATCTGGTCAAGACCATCTACGACCGTGCGGCGCGCGAGCTGGGCGACGTGCCCATTGTGGTCGCCAACGACGGCGACGTGACCGCACTTGCCGGCGCCATGGGGCTGGAATGCGGCTCCGTCATGGGCATGGCCATGGGCACGAGCGAGGCCGTCGGCTATGTGGACGCGGACGGCAATGTCCTCGGCTGGCTCAACGAGCTGGCCTTTGCGCCGGTCGACCTCTTTGAGGGCGCCATGGCCGACGAATGGTCCACGGACATCGGCGTCGGCTGCAAGTATTTCTCTCAGGATGCCGTCATCAAGCTGGCGCCCCGCGCGGGCATCACGCTGGACGAAGGTCTGACCCCGGCGGAGAAGCTCAAGGCCGTGCAGGAGCTGATGGCGCAGGGCGACACACGTGCAAAGGAAATTTACGAATCCATCGGCACCTATCTTGCGCACACCATGAGGCTCTACTGCCGCTTCTACGACGTGCATCACATGATCGTGCTCGGCCGCGTGATGTCCGGCGAGGGAGGAAGCGTCATTCTCGATACCTGCCTGCGCGTCATGCAGGAGGAGTATCCGGAGCTGGCCGCCAAGGTGTGTGTGATGCTTCCGGATGAAAAGACCCGCCGTGTCGGCCAGTCCGTCGCCGCCGCCAGCCTGCCGGAGTGCAGAAAGTAACATGACCCGATCCGCGGGGCTTTCCCCAGTCCCGCGGGTTGATTTTTATCACGGAGGAAACCAATGAATTTCAAAAATGCAATGATCTATACGGAAGATTTCCGTTTCGTTCCCGGCGCATTTTCCGTAGAAAACGGGAAGTTTTCCAACGTTCTGGGGCAGCCGCAGGCGGACGCCGCCGATCTACACGGCGCCTATGTTATCCCCGGCCTGATCGACGTCCACAACCACGGCAATTCCGGCGCGGACTTCTCCGACGGCGACTATGACGGTCTTCTGAAGATGGCCGGGTATCTGGCGAAAAACGGCGTGACCTCCTTCGCGCCTGCGTCCATGACGCTGCCCTACGACGTGCTGGAGAGAGCCTTCGCCACCGCGCGCCGTCTGGCCGACGAGGCTCCGGAGGGCAAGGCCGTCCTGCGCGGCATCCAGATGGAAGGGCCCTTCTTCTCCGAGAAGAAAAAGGGCGCGCAGAACGGCGCGTATCTGCGCGACCCGGACTTCGCCGCCTTCCGGAAGCTCTATGAGGGCTGCGGCGGCCTTGTGCGCATCGTTGACGTCGCGCCGGAGCTGCCGGGTGCCTGCGAATTCGTCCGTCAGGCCAGGGAGCTGTGCACCGTTTCCATCGCGCATACCGACGCGGACTATGACGCGGCGCACGCCGCGGTCGAGGCGGGCGTAACCCATCTGACCCACCTTTTCAACGCCATGCCTCCCCTGCATCACCGCAAGCCCGGTGTGATCGGCGCGGCAGCCGAGGCGGAGCAGGTCACGGCTGAGCTGATCACCGACGGCCAGCACATCCACCCCTCCGCCGTGCGGCTGGCCTTCCGCCTGTTCGGGCAGGAGCGCATGGTCATCATCTCCGACGCGCTGCGCTGCTGCGGTATGCCCGACGGCGAATATGAGCTGGGCGGGCAGGCCGTGTTCCTCAAGGGCGGCGTCGCTCGGCTGGCCGATGGCACCATCGCTGGCTCGGCCACGAATCTCTACGACTGCATGCTCCGCGCGATCTCCTTCGGCATTGCGAAGGAGGACGCCGTGCGCGCCGCGACGTGGAACCCGGCGCGGCAGATCGGCTGTCTGGACACTGTCGGCTCCATTGCCGACGGCAAACGCGCCGATTTCGTCGTCTGTGACGAGAATCTGAACCGCAAGGCCGTCTGGCTGGGCGGCAAAAAGCTGAGCTGAGGATAGACGCCTGTCCCCCGCCCCCGTAGGGAACGGCCTTCTGCGCAGCCCTTGGCAGCTCTGCTGCCTTAGGGCTGCGGCGTGCCCCTTGCGAATAGGCCGTTCCGTGTGCAGGCACATACGATATTAGATAATTCTACCAGCGGTGCGGTCAAGACCGCACCCTACAGAACGGTTCGTAATTCCACCCCCACCCGGTAGGGAACGGCCTTGGCCGTTCCGCGTGCAGACACAATCAGCCTTCTCCGCTACTCCCGTAAAAAGCAAAAACCAAAGGGCAGGAGCCATCGGCTCCTGCCCTCTTTTTATTAATACTGCGAGGCCGTAATCTCGCAGAGCTGTCCCTCCGGCGTGCAGAACGACCGGCAATGCGTGACATAAAGCATATCATTGAAGGAAAACTGCGGCAGATTCAGCGTGAAGGTCGACGCCGGCTCCAGCCGTGCCGTCCCAGTCAGCAGCAGCTTGAACAGCCGCCGGTTGCGCATGGTTTCGTAGATGATCTGCTTTTCCGAATAAATGCACTCCTTGAGATAGCGCCGGGCGCGCCCGCCCTCCAGTATGAACGCGGAGTTGATGCGCGGCTCGTAGCCGTCGTCCTCGATCAGGCGGAATTCCGAAACGACACCCCGCCGCCGGTCGAGCAGCTTTGCCGAAACGATATCCCCCGGCCCCAGCGTCACACCGGAGGCCGTCCGGGTGAAGGTGATGCGCATCGCGCCGTCGGCCCGGATGTAGCACGGCAGCGCCTCGACCGAGGCGGCGAAGTTGGAGATCACCTTCATCGCCGAATCGCCCAGCGAAACGTGGAAGGTGTCCGGCACCGTCGCTGGCTCGTCATAATAGCACGCCACGCTGACCGGCCCGACATAGGTCTGCGCGATCGTTTTCATCGTGGGCTTGACGTAGTCCGCAGCCGGGAACTCATAGTCCATCAGCAGCGCCGCCGTGCTGCGGCCGTAGAGCTTCAGAAGCCCGCCCGCCGCACTCAGATTGACCGTGTAGCCGTCGACCCGCCCGCTGAAAAGCAGCGTCGCGCCGTCCTTCAGCTGGAACGCGACCGCGCTGGACAGCGTCTGCCGCAGCGCCGGGTCAAAGGGAAAGATGTAGTAAAACGAGTCGCGGTCGGCCTTGTCCGCCCGGACGATCTCCCATTCCAGCGGCTCCGGCAGCTCCGTGTAGGTGGTCTGGTTGACGATCTTGACATAACCCCTGATCATACTGGCGCCTCCAGAAAGGAGAAACGGTAATGGATGCAGTTCTCCTCCGGCTCCAGCCAGTATTCCAGCTCCTGCGGGTAGACATTGATGTTGCCCCACTGTGGATGCTGCACCATGCCCATGCCGCCCCCGCGGAAAAGCGACAGCAGGCTGTGCAGGCTTGCCTTGGCCGATGCACCGAAGAACACGCCCTCACCGGAAAAGACGCGCGGCGCAGGCCCGAACTCCTGTGTACACCACAGTCCGCTGAGGTACTGGTGCTGCGCGATGCGGCACTTCTGCGTCACATGGCAGCTGGTCGGATTGTTCGGCCATGTAAAGGTTTTGAACTTCATCAGCGTCTGCATTGCTCAATCCCCCTCTCCGTCCGTCTGTGTGCTGCGCGCAGCGGCGACGAAAACCATCTCTTCGATCACGGGCTGCTCCGGGTCCGCGTTTTCCCGGATGGAGAGCCATTCGCAGCCGGAAAAGGTGACCGTTCGCCCGTGATGCCGGATCGTCGCCGTGAAGCTTTGCAGCTCAAACAGCGAAATGCCGTCGTTCAGGCCGGGCAGGATGGGATAGATGCGCCGCAGCGTCACCTCGTAGCGCCGCTTTCCCGGCAGAATGCCGCTCGCCTCGCTGTCCCAGAAGCCGTAGACCGGCTCGCGCGCGGCGGTGCAGCGGATCTGATAGCTCTGCACCGCCGCGGCCTGCTTGCTGTTAAAGCAGACGGTCAGCCCGCGCTCCGGAAAAAACACCTCCTCCGTCATGCCTCCGCCTCCTCACAGTCGTAGTATGTCCACACGTCGCCCGCCGCGGTGACGGTCTTGCGGAAGCAGTCCGCCTTCGCGTCATAGCGCGTCTGCCCGACGGAAACGCCCGTACAGCGGAAGGGCGCGTCCTCGCGCTGCACTGCCCGCAGCAGCGCCTGCGTTTTCTCCTCGCACAGCGCTGCCCCCTGCGCCTGCGCCGAAAAGACCTCCAGCGTCAGTTCCACCGAAAGCAGCCGTCCGAAGTAGCGGTTGCCCTCCCCGTCCGCGCCGAGATAGGTCGAAATGAGCGTCCGTCTGGTTTCCGTTTTGCCGGTACCGACGGCGACGAGATAGCTTTTCAGCCGCGGGAACAGCGCCGCATTTCCCGCACGCACCGCGTGAAAGCCCTGCTGCGTCAGCCATTGCAGCATTTTTGCGCTCAGGTCCATGCTTCTTCCTCCCCGCTTTTCACGCACAGCGCCCAGAGAAACACGGCCTCCTTCTGATAGTAGACCTTCTCCCGGCGCCGGATCAGATAGCTTTCTCCTCCCGCGGTCAGATACTCCGCCGAAGTCAGATCGTCGCCTGTCCTGCCGATGTAAAGGTACTGCCCGGGCGGGATGACGCCCGCGCCGGGGATTTCCTTCTGCATGGCCTGCATACTTTTGGAGGTCACCGGCTCCAGCAGGCCGATGGCCGAAGCGTCGGTGCCGTCGGACTTGTGAAGCGTCACAGCGCGGCCGAAGCGTGCAAGCATCCGTTCGATCTTTTCCCTCACGTCCGAACCCCCCGGAACACCACGCCGCCGTCGCACCACGGCGCCAGCAGCTCCTCGGCCAGCCTCCGCACCGCGCCGCAGTCGCTGATCTTCACGGCCACGCCCGCCGCCTCGAAGGAGGAGATCTCCCCCTCCTGCGCGGTGCGGAAGAGGGAGACCGCCGTCAGCGCGGCCGCCGCCGAGAAGCACTTGCCGCAGTCCTCCGGCGTAACGCCCGGCCGCAGACGCAGCTGCAGCTCCTGCGCCGCCGCGTCGCAGAGCGTGTACAGCAGACTCTCCTGATCGGCCGGGAGCGCGCCCGTGATCAGCGAGGCCGCCGCCCGGATCTCGGTTTGCAGGCTCATATCAGATCACGAGGACGTTCGCCGCGTCGTCGCAGATCTTGGCAAAGCCGGAGATCGTGGTGATGGACGCGCGCTCCAGCTGACGGTCGATCAGCTTGTCGTATTCCACGCAGACGTCGCCCGCGCGCACCATTTCCAGCGCGCAGTTCTTGTCGAAGGCGAGGATCTTCCCGTCGGGCACGGCGCTGGTGCGCAGCAGATCCGCGCCGAGCGGAGAGGACAGCTTGCCGGTGCCCTGGAAATTCAGGCCGGTCAGCGGATTCTGGAACTCGCTCAGCTTGAGCAGGGACACGATGGTACCGTTGCCGACGAGCATGGTGTTCATCTCATAAGGAGCAAACTGCGCCCAGAATTCGACAAGCTGTGCATAGGCCAGCGTTCCCTTGGTGCCGGTGAGGGGCGAGGTGCCGATGGTGTAGGTGGTCGCGGCGTTTCCGTTGCCGTCGCCCTTGATCAGGACGTTCACGGCGTCGTCCAGATGCATTTTCTGGATGTAAGCGCCGATCTGGCGCAGCATCACGGAGAACAGGTCGAGCTTCTGGAAGCGCAGCGCCTCATAGGAGGCCACGAGCATCCGGCCGCGCTTGTTCAGCTTGACCAGATGCTCTCTGGTTCTGACGGTCGTCGCAGGGATGTCCGCGCCCTCTGCCAGATCGGCCAGACGCTTGCTTTCCTCGCCGGGGACGGAATAGATGCTTCTGTAGTCCATGGAGTCGATGTCGGTGATCGTCGCGGTGATCATCGGCAGGATGTTGGCCTCCTCCATGCCCTGCTTGACGACGCGGGAGATAAACTCCGGGAAAAGCACGGCAGATTCGTAGGTGGTAAAGAACTTTTCCACCATGTCCGAGCCCGCGCCCTTGACGCGGATGTCGAAGCGCTTGAGCTGGCGCTGGAAGGCGTCGGTGCCTTCGAAAGCGGTGCCCTTATAGTTTTCGGACGGGTCGAGGCGCTCGAGCACCTGCGTGAAGGTCTTTCCGCTCTCGCGGTACATACCCTTTTCCAGACGGATGTGATCAAATGCCATAATAAAGCCTCCTTACGCTTTACAGAAAGAATGTGACGGTCTTTTCCGTGGTGTCCACGTTCACAACGAGATAGCTCTTGCAGCCGGAGATGACCTTCATGCAGGCCTCTCCGCTGTCGTAGCCCAGCGTCTGGTAGCCGCAGCTGGGCGCCGTGCCGGTGTAGGGCAGGGTGACGCAGCCGGAAATGACCACGCCCGCCACGCCGCCGCGGATGCTCTCGACCACGCCGACAATGTCGCCCTGATCGGCCGGCGCGCCGACGGTGTTGTTGCCGGTCACTGCGCAGGGATAGTCGATGTCCGCACTCGTGGATGCCTTGAAGCTCACGACCTTCCGTCCGATGGATTCAAAAGAAAATGCCATAAAAATTTACCTCCTGATTGTTGTTCGGGAAGCGCCGCAGCGCTTTCCTAGATCATGTAGGCGGCCTCGACCGCCGGTTGTCTGCTTCCCGCGCCGGGAAGCTGGGCCTGCGGCGGGAAAAGCTCGGCGGCCTTTTCCCGCATCTCCTTCCGCCAGGCGCACAGCGCCTCGCCGTCCAGCGCGGCGGCAGCCTTTTTCAGCACCGCCTCGGACGCGCCGAAGTCCAGCAGCAGCCCCAGAGAAACGACTTCCTTCTCCAGCTCTCCGCGCTGTGCGCGGCCGAAGGCCGCATCCTCCTCCAAGGTGTGCAGCGCCGTCCGGAGCGCGCCGTCCCCGCTGCGCTCGACCAGCTCCTTGAGGGTCATGGATTTGCCTCCCTTCATCGCCTTGAGTACGCCCGCCTCCCGCTGTGCCGGAACGGCAACAAAGGAGAATTCATAGGCGTCTGTGGGTTCCGCCAGCACCGCCAAACAAAGCTTTCCGTCATAAGTGACGCCCTTGCGGTGCGCGCAGGAGCCGTACTCCGCCCCGCAGACCGAGCAATAGGACTTTGCCATTGCGCAGCCCACGGAAACCTCCTTCTTGATGCCGCCCTCGATCTCCTCGATCAGCGCGGCGTTTTTCTCCGACCGCAGCAGATAGGCGTGCGCGATCAGGCAGGACGCCTCGCCGTCGCGCACGACCTCCGTGTCAAAAATGCGCGCGACCTGCCGCTGTGTGGACCACTCGTGGTCGCAGATGCCGGTCTTGCCGAGAAACAGCGCCGCGAGTTTGGGAAGCGCCCCGGTGTCGAAGCGCTCAAAATCCCGGTCGGGCTGATCGTCGCACAGCCGGACACGGAAGCAGTAGACCTCCTCTGCCGTCAGCGGCGATTTTGCATAGCGGTTGATTTTTTCGAGCTGCCCGCCGTCCGGCGTACCGGAGCTTGTCAGGCGGGCTTCCTTACAGAATTTGATAACGAATCACCTTCCTAACCTTTTTCAGAATTCAGCTTCTGCGCCTGCGCGCGGTAAAGCTGCGCCTGCGCCTCTTCCACAAGATCCTGTAGGGAAATGTCCTCCCAGACGATCTCCGCGCCGCCGCCGAAGCCGTTGAGCCGCAGCCACAGCTCGCAGATGCGCAGCAGCGCCGGCTCCACCGTGCGGCGGATGGACCACAGCTCGCTCGTCAGCATATCCGCCTGCTGCCTGCTCATGCGCTCGGTCGTTGACCAGCTCAGGCCCAGCAGGAAAGGCGGCAGGCCGGTCTTGGCGACGAGCTGCTCCATGATCTGGCGCACCGGAACCTCCGAGTCCAGGATCTGCCCGTCCGCGCCGATGACCTTGACGGACACGTCCCCCACCGCGACGAAGTCCCGCACCACGCCGCTTTTGGCGTCCTGCATGGCCTCCGACCACTCCTGTGCGATGGCCTCGGCACGCTCGGAGGCGCTGCCGCGGTCGGCCGCATCCGGCTTGCATACCACCGCGTAACGGACGTTGCCCGCGCGCTCCCAGTTGACGCCGATGGTATTGTAGATCTTCAGCAGGATATCCGCCAGAAAGGGCATGCTGCGCAGCAGGGAAACGCCGTAGGGGTTGGCCGGCTCCGGGTTGAGCGTGGTGAACAGCAGCAGATGCTGGTACGGCAGCCGCCGCAGCGTGCCGTTTTCGTCATAGGCGCAGAGGGAAAACTCCATGGGGCTATCCCCCTCCTCCACCTGAAGCTGCGCCACGTCGCCCCAGCACACCGCCGCGAGCTGTCCCTGTGACACGATCATCTCGCCCACCGCGCGCCCGTAGGTCAGAAGGCTTCCGAGATAGGCCGACAGAAAGCTGTCGATGCCCCGCTGCCCCCGCCCGCAGGGCACGGTGCGCAGGAATTCCGTCAGCCCCTTCTGTGCCGCGGGATTTTCGCAGACGACGCTCATGCTCCCGCTCAGACGCACCAGCTTTTCGATGGCGGCGTCGAGCACGGGCAGCGCCTCCCGCAGGGACTGATACAGCCGGTACTCCCCGCCGCCCAGCGGCACATAGGAGCGCAGCGGCGCAAAGGGATGTCCCTGTCCGCTGCGCAGCTGCGTCGCCGCCGCGGACGGGGTTTTTGCACGTTTTGCTTTCAAACTTCCTCCTCCTTTCGAAAAAAATATGATAAACGCTTCTGCGTGTTTGGTCGCTGCGGCGGGTTATTGAGTGCGAAAGGAATCCCATCTCCGCGCTAAGAGCCCGCCGCTGCGCGGCGGTTGCGCTCCGAAACGCCTCGCTGCGGCTCGGTGTGACGGTTTCCTTTCACGCTTTTCTTCCCTCCGAGACTTTCAACCGGACAGGTTTTCCTCTGCCCAAACCGCTTCCGCGTATTATCCCTAAAACTTTCCTCGCCCCGCGGGCCGCCGCACCGCCCGCGCCGCCACCGCCGCGCCGCCCGGCCCGGACAGCACCGTCGCGGCAAAATAGCGCATGTCGTCCATCGCGTGGTCATGCTCCTTCTTGACCGCGTCGCGCCCCGCGTTCAGGTCCCACACGTACTGCTCCATTTCGCGCAGGCAGTCGCGGCAGGTCGCGCAGATCACAAGCTTCCCGCTTTTCAGCAGATCCGAGGTCTTGCGGATGCCGCCCAGCACGTCGTTGTCCGCCTTGCGGACGTTCCAGCCCTCCTGCCGCAGCAGCGCGATAAAGCTGGCCGCCGAGGGGTCGACGATCACCGCCGTGATCTCCCGCAGCCCGGCCAGCTCCCGCAGCGCGGCGGCGTATTCGCTGTCGGTCATCTGGCGCATCTCGCGCCGCGAATCGAAGTAGAATTCCTTCACGCGGTACCACACGCCCTTCTGCAATCCCCACAGCCCGAAGGACGCGGGATTGACCGTCCCGTAGTCGCAGGAAATATACCATTGGGAGAACTCCCCCGGCGGCACGGGCGGTGCGTCCGCCGCATCAAAGAAGTCGTACACCCGCCCCTCCGCAGCGACCCACTGCCCCAGGATAAAGCGCCGGTAGAACACGCCCGAATACAGCCGTGCGTAGCGCTGGCGGATGGCCGGCGAGAGCGAGGGATTGTCCTCCATGGTAAAGTGCAGATACAGGCAGTTGCGTGCCTGCGCGCCGAGGATCCACTCGTTGTAAAACCAGTGCTGCGGCCCCTCGGGATTACAGTTGAACCATAGGCGGCTGCCGGTGACCGAGCAGCGCGCGCAGGCCTGCTCGACGAAGCTGCGCGGCATCAGGGCGACCTCGTCGAGCAATATTCCCGCGAAGGTGATGCCCTGGATCAGCGCTGAGGAGCTTTCATCCCGCCCGCCGAAGATGTAAAAGTCGTTCGTTTTTCCCCGGTAGGTCACGCGCACGAGATTTTCCGTCCGCTTTTCCTGCACGCGGAAGCCGATCACCTTCAGCTTCGGCAGCAGCTCCGACAGCACGTTCCGCCGCAGAGAAGCGATGGTCTTTCCGCAGATGCCGAAGCGCGCCCCGCGGAACGTGCTGCACGCCCAGACGAAGAAGCTCAACCCCATGCACAGGGTCTTTCCGGAGCGGACGGCACCGTCGCAGATGATGGCCTCGCAGTCGTGCCAGCGGCTCTGCGGCCGCCACCAGTTGAGTACAACACGCTGCTTTTCGGAAAAGGTCACAGCTCCTCGCCGTCCCCCGCTGCCGCCGCGAAGAAGGCCTCGGCGCAGTCCTCGTCCCCGCCGCCCGCCTCCAGCAGGCGCTCCAGCGCGCGGATGCGGTCGACGAGCCTGATCTCCACCGTCCCCTTCTCGTTGCGCTTCACCTCGCTCAACAGGCTCAGGTCGAGCGCGTCCACGTCCGGCGCATCCTCCAGCACCAGCTTCACGCAGTCGTTGGCCCGTCCGAAGGCGAACCGCGCCAGCTGCCGCAGCACGTCCTGCCGCTTCACCTCGCCCAGCGACCGCTGCAATTCCAGCTCCTTCTGTACTCCCGGCATTGCGAGCAGCCGGATGCCGTCCTCCCCGCCGGCCGCTTCCGCCGCCCGCCCGGCGTCCATGCAGCGCAGATACGCCGCAGCAAACCGCCGCTTTTCCGGAACACTCATTTTCATTCCTCCACTCAGAATCCCATTTCGCAGAAGGCATATACCACGCCTTTTCAGCGGAATCTTTCATCATATATGAAAAAACCGCGCCTTCAACCGAAGGCGCGGTTCAGCTTATCAGAAAAGCCTGAACAGACTTTTCTGATAAGCTGAACCTTAAAATTGCAAAATCAATATTTTTACTCGATTTTGCAATTTTAGCCGCTGCGGCGGGCTATTGAACGCGAAAGGAAACCCTGACGGTTTCCTTTCACTCTTTTCTTCCCTCCGAAGCCTCTGGCCGGAAACTTCAAATTGAAAATTTCCGAGGCATGAGAAAAACCGCGCCTTCAACCGAAGACGCGGTTTTTAGAGAAATTACCCCGTTTTGTGCAATTGCCCAAAAAATCTGTGTTTTAATCCCGCCGAGCTGTATCCGGCTTCGCCGCCGTGAGCGGTCCCATACAGACGCGCTCCTGTGCACAATTCCCGCCGTGTCCGCCGTGAATGGCCGGCAGCTTCGGGTCGTGCAGCTCGGAGTGGCTGCCGGGCGCAGGCTTTTGTTTTTCCATAAAAATCCCTCCGCCCTTAGTTTGGCGGAGGGATTGCAAATTACGCGCAGAAAAAACTGGAAATCACTCGCAGGTCTGCACCAGGCGGAACGCGCCGTAGCTTCCGGCGTCGTTGCCAAGCGTCGCAAGGACAAAGCGCGTAGGCCTGCAGGCATAGAAGCACTTCTCCTTAAAAT
The DNA here is from genome assembly GCA_934667865.1 of uncultured Oscillospiraceae bacterium. The sequence goes on from CAKUMR010000001.1 coordinate 19,243, forward strand.
GGCGTGCTACTGCCTCGGTCAGGTAGCTGCCGGTCTTGCTCACGCCGCCGCCCAGAATAATGCACTCCGGATCGCAGACCGCAGAGGCCACGGACAGCGCCTCCGCCAGATAGCCGAATACAGTTTCCAGCGTTTCTTCGGCAAAGGTGTCGCCCTTCTTCGCCGCGTCAAAGACGTCCTTGCAGCTGAGGTTTTCCACCTGCCGCAGGCCGGTTTCCGCCTGCGATGCCGCCAGCCGTTCCTTCGTTACGCGTACGATGCCATTTGCGGAGGCGTACTGCTCCACGCAGCCGCAGCGGCCGCAGGTGCAGGGGTGCCGATCCGGCGCACTGATGGCGATATGTCCGATCTCGCCGCCCGCACCGTGTGCGCCGGTCAGAACCTTGCCGTCGAGGATGATGCCGCCGCCGATGCCGGTACCGAGAGTGACAAAGAGCGCCGACCGGCAGCCCTTGCCGCCGCCCTTCCAGTATTCGCCCAGCGCGGCGACGTTGGCATCATTACCGGCCTTCACACGCAGGCCGGTCAGGCTTCCCAGCACATCGTGCAGATTAAATCCGCCCCAGCCGCCGATGTTGACGCAGCGGTCGAGATCTCCCCTGTCGTTGACCGCACCCGGCACACCGATGCCGATGCCGATCACGTTTTCCTTCTCAACGCCCCGTTCCTCCAGAATGCTCTCCACCGCCGCAGCGATGTCGGGCAGGATAGCCTCTCCGCAGGCTTCCGTGCGGGTCGGAATCTCGCGGCAGGCCAGCCGCTCGCCCGTTTCGTCAAAAAAACCCAGCTTGACCGTCGTTCCGCCGACGTCCACGCCAAAACCGTAACGCATTGTGTTTTCTCCTTTTCTGGTTTCTCCGCTCATTATAGCGTATCGCGCAGCATTTTTCCATCCGCAGGATAAAAAAATGTTGAGTTTTTTGAAAACTTGCAGTAACATAAGGGTAGATTATCACAAAGGAGAAATGCAGTATGCTGAAAGTTGATATATCCAACGTCTGGGGCGACCTTTCGCTGCCGGATATGCTCGCGGCCGAACCCGAAGTTTTCGCCGCGCATAAGACCCTGATGGAGGGCAAGGGTGAGGGGCACGATTTCCTCGGCTGGCTGAACCTGCCGACCTTTGAGGAAACGGACGAGCTGCGCCGCATCCGCCGCGCTGCCGAGCGCATCCGCGCCGATTCCGACGTTCTGGTCGTCGTCGGCATCGGCGGGTCCTATCTGGGGCCGCGTGCCGCCATCGAGCTGATCAAGGGTCAGAACCATAATCTCAAAGACTCCGACCCGCAGGTCTTTTTCGCGGGCAACAATCTCTCCACCCGTGCATGGCAGGATCTGTGCAGCCTTCTGGAGGGCAAGGACTTCTCCGTCAATATCATCTCCAAATCCGGCACCACCACGGAGCCGGCCATCGCCACCCGCGCGCTTCGCTGGATGCTTGAGCGCAAATACGGTGCGGAGAAGGCCAAGAAGCGCATCTATGTCACCACCGATCCCGCCAAGGGAGCGCTGCGCCAGATGGCCACGGAGGAGGGTTATGAATCCTTCGTCATCCCGCCCGACGTCGGCGGCCGCTACAGCGTTCTGACCGCCGTCGGTCTGCTCCCCATGGCCGTCGCGGGCATCGACCCCATGGATGTGATGCTGGGTGCGGCTCGTGCACGCAAGGAGCTGGACATCCGCTCCTTTGAAAATCCCGCATGGCAGTATGCCGTCATCCGCAATCTTCTCTACCGCCGCGGCAAGGCCATTGAGATCCTCTGCTCCTATGAGCCGAGCTTCCGCTGCTTCGCCGGCTGGTGGCAGCAGCTCTTTGGTGAGAGCGAGGGCAAGGACGGCAAGGGTCTGTTCCCCGTCGCCGCAGAGTTCACGGCGGATCTGCACTCTCTGGGTCAGATGATCCAGCAGGGCCAGCGCAACATCTTTGAAACCGTCGTGCGCTTCGCGCCGTCGCGCAAGCCCGTCACGATCGAGCCGGACTGGAAGAACCTCGATGGCCTGAACTATCTGGAGGGCAAGACGCTGGATTTCGTCGAGGAGCAGGCCTTCCTCGGCACGCTGAACGCCCATGTCGACGGCGGTGTCCCCAACATCATCCTGCAAACCGATGAGGTCGACGCGGACACGCTGGGTGAGCTGTTCTACTTCTTCGAGCTGTCCTGCGGCATTTCGGCCTATATGCTGGGCGTGAATCCCTTCAACCAGCCGGGCGTGGAATTCTATAAGAAGAATATGTTCCACCTGCTGGGTAAGCCGGGCTATTGATAAAAAAATCAACCGCACGGTTGCAAAATCAGGGAAAGCCTGATAAAATGGGTGCATAACACAAAGGAGGTTGTTTCTATGGTGAAACTCTTTGCAGGACTGAAGGGCTCCGGCAAGACAAAGCAGCTCATTCACGACATCAACGAATCCGTGAAGAACGAGGCCGGCAGCATGGTCTGCATTGAAAAGGGCACAAAGCTCCGCTACGACATTGACATTCGAGTGCGTCTGATCGACTATCAGGAGTATTCCATGGGCTCTCTGTCCTTCCTGAAGGGCTTTATCAGCGGTCTGCACGCCGGAAATTTTGACATCAGCCATATTTTTATCGACAGCTTCTACAAGCTGGTAGACAATGCTTCCGTGCAGGAGGTTGAGGATTTCGTGCTCTGGTGTGAGAAGTTCGGCAAGGCGAATGATCTCAGCTTTACCATCGCGGTTTCCGAGGACCCGGAGAAGCTCTCCGAAGCGACCAAAGCCTTCCTGTAACAGAATCGAAAAGCAGCCGCCGATCCATCCGGACCGGCGGCTGTTCTGTTTTTGTTTTACTTCTTTTCGATTGCCATGACCTTGTCGATCCGGCGCTGGTGGCGCTCCACGCCGGAAAACGGCGTGTCCAGCCAGGTGTCCACGATCTCCAGCGCGAGCATGGGGCCGACGACCCCGGCGCCCAGCGCCATCATGTTGGTGTCGTTGTGCTCGCGGGTCAGGCGGGCGGACATCTTGTCGTGCAGCAGCGCGCAGCGCACGCCGTTCACCTTGTTCGCCGTGATGCTCACGCCGATGCCGGTCGTGCAGACCAGAATTCCGCGTTCGCACTCGCCGGAGGCCACCGCCTCCGCCGCCGGGCGGGCGTAATCGGGATAGTCGCAGCTGTCCTTCGTGTAGGTGCCGAAGTCGCGGCACTCGAAGCCGCGGGCTTCCAGATGCGCCTTGATCTCGTTTTTCAGTTCCAGACCGCCGTGGTCGCAGGCAAGAGAAATTTTCATCATACAAACCTCCAAAAATTCAGGGTATCCAGAGTTCCATCAGATAAAACAGGGGCATCGCCACGGCGCACAGGATCTCCGCGCCGCGCCAGCGCCGGCCGAGCGTTGTAAGTGTCCACGCCGGGAGCGCCAATAGCGCCGCGGGCAGCAGATCGACGCCGCCGAGCAGCCGCAGCGCAAAAAACGGCACCGGCAGCAGCAGAAGCGCCGCACAGCGCAGCTCGCGCAGACGGATCAGCCCGTGCAGCACCGGCAGCAGCGATGCCGCCGCGTACAGCAGCACATAGCACTCGCGCCACCGCAGCACGGTTTCCGGCGCTGTCTGCCGCAGCCCGGCAAAGCCACGCCCCAGCGCGTCCAGAAGCGCGGAAAAGAAGCTTCCGTCGGCAAGTCCCAGCGCCGCAAAGGACTTTCCCGCCAACAGCTCCCGCCCCGCATAGAGCACGGGGACGCACAGCGCCACGGTCAAGACCGTCAGCCCCAGCGACGCAAGCAGGGCCCGCAGCCGGGCGCGCTCGGCAAAGTGCCAGCGCTGCACCTGCGCAAAGACATATGCCCCCACGTAGACAGGCGCCAGCCAGAAAAGCCGTCCGTCCGTCAGCACCGCCGCGCCGAACAGCAGCGTGAAGACCGGCAGCAGCAGTCCCGCCGGGAAAAGGCCCTTCTTCGGGTTCCTCCCCATCCAGAGCTGAAGCGCGGGCAGCGACAGCATGACCAGCGCCGCAGCCGGTCCCTCTGGCAGCATCGCCGGAAGCAGCGCCGCGGAAAGCGCCGCCGTCAGCGCATCGGCGCACAGCAGGCGAAGCCACAGATAGGCCGCCGCCGCTTCCGCCGCGTCAAAGGCCGTCTGCAAGCGCAGGAAATCCGCCGCCTGCGGAGCAAAGGCCGACGCAGCCAGCACCGCGACCGTCGCACCGCAGGCCGTCGCCAGCACGCCCCACAGCGTGTCAAGTGCGCGGAGCCTGCCGCAGCGCAGCGCGGCAAAGCGCGGCCTGTCGATTCTCCCCATCCACTCGGTCGTGCCGCGGCGCGGCCGCATGGCGGAGAAGTAGAACAGCAGCAGCGCAAGCGCGAGGATCAGAAAGCCCGCCACCGGCACAAAGTGCTCCGGCGCCCAGTCAGACATTCGGATATTCACAGGCCTACCCCCTGTTTTCGCCGGAAAAACCTCTGGTTTCCCGGTGTTTTCTTCATTTTACCACACTTTTCCGCCAAGCGCAAGGACTTACCGCAGCGCCACGATCGCCGCTTCCAGCGCGCTTGCAAAGGCGCGGATGTCGTCCTCGGTCGTTTCGTCGGAGAGGGACACGCGGATGGAGCCGTCGATCAGCTCCGGCGCCGCGCCCATCGCCTCAAGCACATGGCTCCGGTGGCCCTTGCTGCACGCCGAGCCGGCGGAAACATACACATCCCGGTCCTGCAAGGCATTGATCAGCCCCTGCGAGCGCAGGCCGCGCACCGCCAGATTCACAATGTGCGGCGCTTCCTGCGCACCGAGCAGCGTCACGCCTCCGATTTTCGTGACCAGCTCGCGGCACAGCGCCGTCAAGCGGTTCTGCTCCGCAATGTCGCGCTGGCGCGTGGGCAGCTTCGCCTCGCAGGCCGCGGCAAAGCCCGCAATGAGCGGCAGCATCTCCGTGCCGCTGCGCAGCTTCGCCTCCTGCCCGCCGCCGTAGATCAGGGGCGGCAGATTCAGCCCCGGCCGCAGATATAGCGCACCCACGCCCTTGGACGCATGAATCTTGTGCCCGGACACGGAGATCGCATCCGCTCCCAGCGTCGAGACGCGGAAGGGCATCTTGAAGAACCCCTGCACCGCGTCGGTGTGGAAAATCGCGTCCGGGCAGACGCGGTGCGTCAGCTTCGCCATCTTCTCGATCGGCATCACCGCGCCGGACTCGTTGTTGACCATCATGATGCTCACGAGCACCGTGTCCTTCCGCAGCGCGCCCTGCAATTGCTCCAGCGTGACGCGTCCCAGCGCGTCCGGCTGCAAATACGTGACCTCGAAGCCGCGCTCCTCCAGCTTTTTCATGGGATTGAGCACCGCGTGATGCTCGACCGCCGTGGTGATCACGTGCCTTCCGCGTTTTGCCATCCGTTCCGCGCCGGAAAAAATCGCCCAGTTGTCGGCCTCCGTGCCGCAGGAGGTGAAAAACACGCGATCGGGCTGCGCGCCCAGCGCCGCCGCGACGCTCTGCCGCGATCTTTGCAGCAGGCGCGCCGCCGAAATGCCCAGCCGGTGGACGGAGCTGGGATTGCCCCAGTCTTCGGTGAGCGCACGCAGCGTAGCCTGCACCGCCGCCTCGCAGGGGCAGGTCGTCGCGGCATTATCCAGATAAATCATTGTACATCCTCCCGGATCATCTGCCGGTAGTCCAGCGCTGTGAAGCCCATGCGGGCATACAGGCGCATCGCGCCGACGTTTTCCTCCTCGACCTCCAGCCGCAGGCGGCGGGCGCCCAGCGACGCGCCGTAGCCCCGCAGGAAGTCAAAAAAATCGCTGCCCAGTCCCTGATTTCTCGCCTCCGGCCGAAGATACAGCTCCTCCAGCCACAGCTCCAGCCCGCCGGCCTCATGGGAATATTTTTTCGCCAGCAGCGCGTAGCCGCAGGCCCTTTCGCCCCGGCACAGCAGGAAGCCGCTCTGGCTCGTACCCTCGGAAAAGAGGTCGTCCAGCGCAGCCTCGTGATAGGCCGCCGGGACAGGATGCAGCACCGCGTCGGAGCGGTAAAATTCGTCAAACATCTCCCGCAGGATCCCGCGGTCGTCCGTCCTTGCCGGTCGGATCATAATAGCTCGTCCTTTCGTTGCATTTGGAATCGCATTGGCATCTCCCCCGCACCCGTAGGGAACGGCCTCGGCCGTTCCGCCGTGCAAGCACCGGCTCTCACGAACCAGCCCCCGATGGTACGCTCCATAAGAAAGCTGCCCCGCGTCCGGGCGGGGCAGCTCAAAACCGCGGTTTACTTTTTCTTCGCCAGCGCCTCGCGGATCTTGGCGCAGATGCCGTCCGCCGTCAGGCCGTAGGCCGCCAGGACCTCGCCCGCCTTGCCGCTGCGGCCGAACTCGTCGTTCACGCCGTGGCGCACGACCGGCACGGGGCAATGCTCGCCGACATATTCCGCGACCGCGCCGCCGAGGCCGCCGATGATGTTGTGTTCCTCGGAGGTGACGATGCAGCCGGTTTCCCTTGCGGCCTTCTCGACCAGCGCGCCGTCGAGCGGCTTGATCGTGTGCATATCGATCACGCGGACGGAAACGCCCTCTTTTGCCATCGTTTCGCGCGCGGCCAGCGCCATCTGCACCATCATGCCCGTGGCGATGACGGTCACGTCGCTGCCGGAGGCTAGCTCGATGCCCTTGTCCAGTTCAAACTTGTAGCCGGGGATCTCGTCGGTGACGGTGTCCACCGCGGCGCGGCCCAGACGCAGATAAGCCGGGCCGTCGTAGTTCAGCAGCGCCTCGACGGCGAGCTTCATCTCGTGACCGTCGCAGGGGCAGAGGACCTTCATGCCGGGGATGACGCGCATGAGCGCGAAGTCCTCGATGCACTGATGCGTCGCGCCGTCCTCGCCGACGGACAGACCGCCGTGCGAGCCGACGACCTTGACGTTCAGATGCGGATAGGCGATGGAGTTGCGCACCTGCTCCCATGCGCGCCCGGAGGCAAACATGGCGAAAGTGTCGGTGAAGGGCTTGAAGCCGCAGGTGGCCATGCCGGCGGCGACGCCGGTCATGTTGCACTCCGCGATGCCCATGTCAAAGAACCGCTCGGGATACTTGGCCGCAAAGCCCTTGGTCATGGTCGCGCTTGCCAGATCGGCGTCGAAAACGACCAGCTCCGGATATTTTTCCGCCAGCTCTACGAGCGCCTCGCCGTAGGCGGCGCGGGTTGCGATCTTTCCTGCCATATTACTTGCCCTCCAGTTCCGCTAATTTTGCTTCCAGCTCGGCCTTGCCCTGCTCGTACTGCTCGTCGTTGGGGGCCTTGCCGTGCCAGCCGGCGTTGTTTTCCATGAAGGAGATGCCCTTGCCCTTGACGGTCTTCATCAGCAGCACCGTGGGCTTGCCCTTGACGGTCCTGGCTTCCTCGAAGGCGCGCACGAGCGCATCGAAATCATGCCCGTCGACATGGATGACGTTCCAGTTAAAGGCCTCAAACTTCTTGTCCAGCGGCTCGGAGGGCATAACGTCCTTCGTCGCGCCGTCGATCTGAAGGCCGTTGACGTCCACGACCGCGCAGAGGTTGTCCAGCTTGTACTTCGCAGCGGACATTGCCGCCTCCCAGACCTGCCCCTCCGCGATCTCGCCGTCGCCGAGGACGGCATAGACGCGGTAGTCCTTCTTCGCGACCTTGCCGGCCAGCGCCATGCCGACCGCAGCGGAGATGCCCTGGCCCAGAGAGCCGGTGGACATATCCACGCCGCGGACATGGTGCATCTCGGCATGGCCGGACATATGCCCCTTGATGGAGCGGAAGAGCTTCAGATCCTCCACGGGGAAATAGCCGCGCAGCGCCAGCACGGGGTAAAGCGCCGGCGAGCAGTGTCCCTTGGACAGCACGAAGCGGTCGCGGTCGGGCCACTGGGGGTTCTCCGGGTCGATGTTCATCACATTGAAATAGAGCGTGGTAATGGCGTCCACGGCGGACAGGCTGCCGCCGATGTGTCCGGAGGCCGCGGTGTGGACGGCGTCCAGCCCAAGCAGGCGTGCCTTGTACGCCATGATCTCCAGCTGCTTTCCGTACAGTTTTTCCATGATCTTCCTCCTCAGAATTTGATTTTTTCTGCGAGATAAGCCTTCAGCTCGCTGATGGGGATGCGCTCCTGCTGCATGGTGTCGCGGTCGCGGACGGTGACGGCGTTGTCGGGTGCGATGCCGTTTTCGGGATCGCCGACGGTGTCAAAGTCCACGGTGATGCAGTAGGGCGTTCCGATCTCGTCCTCGCGGCGATAGCGCTTGCCGATGGAGCCGGCGTCGTCGAAATCGACCATAAAGTCCTTCTGCAATTCGTGATAGATCTTCTCCGCTGCGGGCGAGAGCTTCTTCGACAGCGGCAGCACGGCGGCCTTGAAGGGCGCGAGCGCCGGGTGCAGATGCAGCACGACGCGGATGTCGTCGTTGCCCTTCTTGTCCTGCCCGACGACCTCTTCGTCGTAGGCGTCGGCGAGGAAGGCAAGGAAGCTGCGCTCCACGCCGAGGGACGGCTCGATGACATAAGGGATGTATCTCTGGTTCTTTTCCTGATCGTAGTAGGTCAGGTCACGGCCGGAGGTGTTCTGATGCTGGGTCAGGTCGTAATCCGTGCGGTCCGCGACGCCCCACAGCTCGCCCCAGCCGAAGGGGAACAGGAACTCAAAGTCGGTCGTTGCCTTGGAATAGAAGCAGAGCTCCTCAGGGTCGTGGTCGCGCAGGCGGAGGTTCTCCTCCTTCATGCCGAGGCTCAGCAGCCACTGCTTGCAGAAGCCGCGCCAGTAGGCAAACCACTCCAGATCGGTGTTCGGCTCGCAGAAGAACTCCAGCTCCATCTGCTCGAATTCACGCACACGGAAGATGAAGTTGCCCGGCGTGATCTCGTTGCGGAAGGACTTGCCGATCTGGCCGATGCCGAAGGGCAGCTTGCGGCGCGTGGTGCGCTGGACGTTGGCAAAGTTGACGAAAATGCCCTGTGCGGTCTCCGGGCGGAGATAGACGGTGTTCTTCGCATCCTCGGTCACGCCCTGGAAGGTCTTGAACATCAGGTTGAACTGGCGGATGTCCGTGAAATTGTGCTTGCCGCAGGTGGGGCAGGGTACGTTGTGCTCCTCGATGAAGGCCTTCATCTCGGCCTGCGAGAGCGTGTCAACGGGCTTTTCCAGCTCCATGCCGTGCTCGGCGCAGTAATCCTCGATGAGCTTGTCCGCACGGAAGCGCTCGTGGCACTCGCGGCAGTCCATCAGCGGGTCGGAGAAGCCGCCGAGGTGGCCGGAGGCGACCCACGTCTGGGGGTTCATCAGGATGGCGGCGTCCAGACCCACGTTATAGGGGTTCTCCTGCACGAATTTCTTCCACCATTCGCGTTTGATGTTGTTTTTCAGCTCTGCGCCGAGGGGGCCGTAGTCCCAGGTGTTGGCAAGGCCGCCGTAGATCTCGGAGCCTGCGTAGACGAAGCCGCGGTTTTTACACAGCGCGACAAGCTTATCCATTGTTTTTTCGGTATTTTTCAGCATAATCTGCCTCCAGTTCAGGTTCTTTCCTGAGTAATTATAGTATACGCTCTTCGGGAAGTCAACCGAAAAGCTGTGATTTCAGAGCGCAAGCGTGCCGAAAACGCCGTCCTCCCGCAGGGCCTCGATGCGCACGCGCAGGAGCCGGTTGTGTAAGTCCTCCCCCGCGGCGTAGACCTTCACGCCGTTGGGCGCGTGGCCGGCGAAGAGTCCGTCCTCGATCTGCTCGAACAGGACCTCCTGCATCGTGCCAAGCATCGCCGTGTCAAAGGCCTCACGCAGCTCCTTTGCCACTGCGGCCGCGCGGCGCGCGCGCTCCTCCTTCACGGCCTTCGGCACCTGCTCCGGCATAGCCGCCGCGGGCGTCCCCTCCCGCCGGGAGTAGGGGAAGATGTGCATATGCGCAAAGCCGCAGCGCCGGATAAATTCCAGCGACTGCAAGAATTCCGCCTCCGTTTCGCCGGGAAAGCCGACGATCATGTCCGTCGTGACGGCGCAGCCGGGGAAGGCGTGCTTCAGATCCTCCACACTTTGCAGATACCGCGCGGTGTCGTACTTCCGGCGCATCCGCCTGAGAACGGTGTCGCAGCCACTCTGCATACTCAGGTGAAACTGCGGGCAGAAGTTCGGACAGGCCGCCAGACGGCAGAATTCCGCGTCGATCACGCGCGGCTCCAGAGAGCCGAGGCGCACGCGCACCTCCGGCACGGCCTCGCACAGCGC
>CAKUMR010000002.1 GCA_934667865.1 uncultured Oscillospiraceae bacterium
AAGCGCCCCGGCGAGTGTATCGGCTTCATACCCGTTGATATCGCTGTATTGGCATGCGATCTCCGCCGCCTTGTAGGTCGGTTTCGTCGCCCATTGGGGCGTGCCGTCCTCTCCGATGGTGAGGTTCTTGCCCGCGTCTGCCGCCGAATAGGTTGGTAGATTACTCCTCATTCCTGAAATTTCGAGGAGATTTTCCTCCGTTGAAAAATACACCTGCTCTATTGGCTTGTTGGTCGGGTGCTTGGCAACGTAAACAGACAGGTACAAAAAAGGGCCACTGACATCGCATGTAACAACTTTTATAAATCTCGTTTGAGCAGATGTATCCGCAATCATTACATCGTAGGAATATCCCGCGTGCACATCCAAGATCTTATACCTTCCCGCTGCCACACGGTATAGAGCGGGGCTGCTTGTTTTGACCATCGTCGCCCACGCCGCCACCGTTGCCGCGCCGCTTGCCGTATAGTCCGCACTCATATCCAGCGGCACGCCGGTCGCAAGCGCGTCCAGCGCCTCCGAGACAGTGCTCGCGGTGTTGCTGCCCACTTTGCCGGCGTAGGCAACATCTTCGGCGGAAACATCTTTGAGCATCGTATTGAGCGCCTCGATCGCCGCGCCGGTGTTTTTGACCTCATAATCACCGATCGTGCCGTCGAAGCCGATGTCGGTTGCCTTCAGCGCCAGTTCTTTGTTTTCGCACGTCCAAACCTCTGATGCAGCATCCAAGGAGAGTTCGATACTCTTTACTGTGCCGTTTGAGATACCGAGCGCACGGAACACGGCGGTGCTTGCCGTAAGCGCGGAAAGCTGCAGCATGAAGATTGACAGTCCACTGTTTGCCTTGAGGATGCACACGACCTCTTTGCGTGCGGAAATGGCATCCTCTATTTCAGCGAATGTCTTATCTGCACTTGTCACCTCGCCGGACGTGGATAGTGTTGCTCTGACGACTAAAACATCGTGTCTTGCATTGAGCGTGTCCAATGCGTCCCTAACGTTATCTGCATCTGCACCGGCGATATTGCTTTGATACGGGATGTCATATGCTTCGAGCCGTCTGTCTGCCGATAGATCTTTTCCATTGATCTTGCGCGTTGATGGTACGACATTTATCCACTGCGTGCCCGTTGCTTGAATTGTGATTGCAGTACCAGAAGCATCCGTTACCTTTGCTACATATCCGTCTGACCCGATTACGGTATCGCCGACTTGCGGCGTGCTCAGAAACAGGGCGGATGTGCTGTAGGTGACTGTCGCTCCGGAGATTGCGCCAACGGATGCAGCAAGTAGCACAATCTTGTCCGTCCGTGCAACCGCCCAATAGTCTTCAGAGGTGATGCCGGACGCTGCCGATGCCTGCACCATAATGTACCAAGAAAAAGTGGATAAACGCTCCCCGGCCGCAGTGTTAATCTGCAGCTCGGCGGTTACAAGCCCCTGTGCGGAAAACATCTGCGGATGCAGTTTTGCGGTTACAGTATTACCGGATGCGGAACACGCTGCCGTGCCGGACGAGAGTGTGCTGTATGTACCGCCCTTGCCATCTGCCTTTGCATAAGCAATCTGCATCTGTGCTCCGTCAGGGACGGAGAATTCTGTCCCGCCGTCGTATAAGTGCAGCTTTACCGTGCGCGATATGTCGCCGCATTTTGCGTAAATGCGCTGCCGATTACCGACCTGTTGGAGATCGAGCGCGATTTCATGTGTGATTTCCATTGTTTTCATCCTCTCGCAATGATTTTTTGCCAGAACGCACTATTGGGGTTATTTATATCGTTGTAAAGACCGTGTAGAGTGCGCTGCACGGACTGTGTGACAGTGGATACCAATATCTCATTTTTCTCGGGATAGTAGGGGAATACCTTGTCTTCACGCACTTGCACATTGGCGGTAAATCCTTTGTTGCGGTCGACTAGGCGCAGCACGGTGAAGAGCGACAGACTCATATCTTGCCACTTCTGAGGGTTTAACCGATACAGGTCAATGATCGATAGGTTCCAGCTGCGTTCCGGCTGTGCAGCTTTATCTACACGTTTTTGTGCATCATCGCGCAGTTCAGTGGGATTGGAATAGCGGCTGTCCTGCCAGAATGCGCAGATTACCCGATCGGTGTAGGTCATATTTTGCACGTAGTCCAAACCGCCGTTGATGCTGCCAATGCGTAGCCCATCTTTCCCAACGGGGTATAGGCGCGTGTAAAGTCCGGAGGATCGCCCCTTGAACTCGGGGGCAGACCGGAGGTTGACCGTATCAACGGCATAGGAGTTCGATAGCGGCATTTCGTCGCGCCAGAGAATAATAGCTGTCCTGTTGTGCGTATCAAAACGTATGGCACAGTCAAAGCTGTCCTGCAGCTGCGTCGCAATTTCCAGAGGAGTTGGACCTTGCAACTTGATTGTGCGACTTTCTGTCCTTTCACTTGCGTCTATCATACGCCACCTGTTGAGCGCGGAAGAATCACCGGAGAAATCGGTTGTCACCCCTTGCAGGATCGCTTTTGCGGTGCCTTGGCGGTCGTAATTCAAGCAGATTGTTTGTTCCCAGTCTGATAGATCGAGCTGACAAGTGATTCTTGCAGTACGTTTCCCGCCGTTGATCGTTTTGACAGCATAGGTTTGCTGTTCGGTCGTTTCTAAAATGCGCGTTTCCTCACAGATGGCGCCGTATACGGGATCACTTACCGGCAAATCAAAATGCAGCTCATCCAAGCCGTTTTCCTTATGCTGTATGTAATAATCGTCTGTGGCGATCTGTACGCCATTTTGAATTTGTAGCATATACCCTCACAGAAATGTTGGCGTGTATGTGATTTCTGCACTTTTACTGCCAACAACCACGCCGTTCACAGAAAGGTTGAGCGTGTTTGTCCCAGGCACCAAAAACGGGAAATCAGTCCAGCCAATTTGATTTGTGGCATTTTTACCGGCGACAGTAAAGCACTTGCTCACACCGTCAAGCACAATATCACCGGTGAGCATGGGGGAGTAAGTCCAGAGCAAGCCGTTGAGCTGTATGTCGAGCTTGGATGCATGCTCAAGCTGATTGAAGAGGATCCGGATCACGCAATCCGTTTTTGCAACGTTACTTTGGCAGAAAATGTGCGCGTCATTTGGCACGAGCTGCGTCCGTACTTCTGCTCCCTTGTGACGGGATACCTGAAAACGGTATGTGACCGTTGTGATCAACTCAGACACCGTGGCGGGATCTCCAATGTCGATCAGGATCGCTTTGTACCAAAAACCATCGCCAAGGTCAATGACGACGGGGTCGGACGAAAGAAATAATGCTTCGAATTCTGATTGATGTAGGGTGCGCGCATAATTATCTCGCCCGAAAAAGTCGATTTTACATTTTAGATAGCGTGCACCACGCCGATTATGCAGAAACTGCAAAGAAGAGCGGGTTGCTCCTTGAAACACACCGGCATCAACTGCACAGCTTCCCACTTCCGGATAAGATTGCATCTTTGCGCAAAACTCGGACAAATTGTGTCCGGCTATCATTACAGGCAGCATCTATATCACTCCAAACTCCATTTCTTCGCCGTTATACTCGGCTGTTGCGCGTGCAAATTCGCGTCCATCAATTTCAAGCGGGACGGTGATTGATACGTGCAGATGTTCATCGTTACCCTGCGCTGCGGAAAGTACGGAGGAAACAGGTGCAGGCCCCACAAGGTCACCAAGGTCACCGTATATTTCTGAAAACACACTTTTCTGTCCGTTCGCAATCTCATCGTTTGTGAGTGCTCGATCCGTGGTCGCTTCAGCGTCAATGGGCAGCGGCAAAAAGGCAGAGGCATCCGGCAGCAGAGCCGAAGATACAATAGAGTTGCGTCCTTCGATGGCGGCAAGGCCGCCCGCTACACTGTTGATACCCTGCAACGCGCCGGAAAGCGCCTGACGTGCTGTGTCACCGATTAAGCTGTAGGCCTGCTGGACGAGGGGCAGTTTGTCGCTCGCACCGTTGACGAATTGATCAATCGCCAATGCCCCCAGGTCATAGGCGGTCTGATCAATATTCATTTCTTCAAGATCGCTTGCAAGGCCTTCGGCAAGTTCAAGTACTTTGCTGCTGTATTCTGTTTCTATGTCAGAAAACTTGCTCGCCGCATTATCCTGTGCCAGCTTCAGAGTGTGGTACTCATCCGTAAGCTTTTTTACCTTGTCAATGTTGCCATCTTGCAGAGCGCGTGCGATCGCTGCGGAGTAGTTTACAGCCTCTTCCGTGCCGGTTCCAAGCGCCCCAATGACTTCATTCAGACCGTCGATTTGTCCGCTGTAGGTGAGGATCGTGTCAAGGTTGCTGTTATAGTCCGTCCAATAGGCTGCTTGGGTATGCACTGCCTGGAGCAGATCGTCAACGCTCTTCCGCGCGACATTCGGAGCGGCTTCCCAGAGTTCAAGCTGTCCGGAAATTGACTTGTAGGCTGCCTTGTAAGAAGATTCGTATGCTTCGGTAAGCACCTGCATTTCAGAGGCGTACGACTTAACGGCAGCGGAGGCATCACCATATGCGTCTGCTTCGTTCTGTGTCCCGCCAGCGAGAATGTTGGACAAGTAATCGATTTCATTGATAATGTCCATATAGGCGCCAAACCGTTCATCAAGAGCGGCAGAGGATGTATCAAGCTTTTTCTGCGCACTTTTCTGCCTTTTGTCCAGACGTTTTTTATTATATAATATTTTCGAAGAAGAATTATTTGGATTTGCATTGTAAAAGCGGTCACGCTCTTCTTCAACTGTGTTTAGGACGTTCCTCTTTGCGTTGAGATCGTCACGCGCCGCTTCCAGTTGCCGATAGGCTTCTTCTTTCTTTCCGAGCAACTCTACAAGGCGGTCATAGTTCTCCTGCGCTGCTTTGTTTCTGTAGTCTTCCTCTGCCATGGTGGCAATCTGCTCCGGCGAGAGGTTAAGTAAACCGGTCAGCCGATCATAGGTTAACCCCAGCTGAGGCATACGCTGATTGAGAAGGTCGACGATAGCAAGGATCTCTTCCTTTGCCGCTGCCGTTTGGTATTCGGCATTTGTCAACTCCTGCAACCGCTCGATCAAGCTCGTTGTGGATGCATACTCATCATCCAGTGCATCTATTTTTTCACGATGAGCCGTCGTGCCTTCTTCGATCGCCCCCCAGAATGCTTCCTGTTGTTCTTGGTACTCTGCCTCCGTTTGTTTATTGCGCTCAAATGCCTCCGTTTCCTCTTCAATCCGCTGCTTGAGCAAGACTGCCTCCGCTGAGTTCTTTCCCTGCGAGTCGCAGAGCGCGTCGTATTCCTCCTTCATTGCCTCAATTTCTTGACGGTGTTGTTCGGAGGCCGCAGACAACTTCTCGGTTTCCTCGGTCGCATTTGCGCTCACTGTCGCAAATGTTGCGATACCCGCAATGACTGCCGTAATTGCAGTGAGTCCCAAGGCAACCGGATTTTTCAGCATGGCGGCAGAGAGCTTCAGCGTCGCGGACTCTGCCAACTTAGCCTTCAGCGTATACAGTGTCAATCCGACTGCAAGTGCGCCGATACTTACGGTCATGCCTGCAAAGGCAGCGGATACACGCGGATTTTGAGTGATGAATTCTGCGCCCCAGTCGGTTATACCGACCAATAGTTTTTTTACACCGTCCACTGTTGGACGGAGATCGTCGCCAATGGCTACACCAAGGTTTGTTATGGAGTTAGAGAGCCGCCTGTCGATGAATTCGGAAGTACTTGTCATCGTTCGGTATGCTTTTTCTGTCGTACCGGTTGTGCCGTCAAGTTCATTGTTCATTTGAGCGAGCACATTGTTAAAGTCTTCCACGCTCATGGACAACAGGGCGTTGCCGGCCTTAGCTGCTTCTTGGCTGCCCCATAGCCCCATAAAAGCTTCGGCGTTGCCATCCACTTTCGTGTTCAGAATTTGCAGCACATCGCCAAGACTGTACCCATCACTCATCAGTTGCCCGAAGCTCCGGCCGGTTTCTGCCTGGATGATCTTTGCAACTTCACTATCTGCCTTGCCCAATTCGTTGAGCATACCGGACAAATACGTCGTTGCTTCCGCTGTTGCAATACCTGCACGGGTCAGTTCGACATACGACGTAGCGATATTCTGTAAATTAACCCCATAAGCCGAGCCGGTCGCGATCGCGCGCCCCATATTGGCTGCGAGTTGGTCAACCGACGTTTTACCAAGGTTCTGCGTTTGGATCAGCACGTTCGATATGCCGCCGACTTGCTCCGCTTTCATATGGTAGGCGTTGACTGTTGTCGTCAGAATGTCCGTTGCATTTTCAAGACCTGTGAAGCCCGCAACGGACAGTTTGTTTGCTTGTTCGACAAAGTCAACTGCATCCTGTGTCGCCACGCTACCCGAAATTGCCTGATAGACCGCTTCGGAGACGCTGGTGCCCGCCATGGCGGCATCGCGCGAGAGATCAAGAATTTCTGCACGCATATCGGACACTGCCACGACGTTGGCATCCATGATCGTACGCGTTTTTGCAAATGCAGACTCAAATTGTGAGGAAGCATTGACCGTTGCAACACCGGTTGCCACAAGCCCCGCAGTAACGGCAGATGCAGCAACGGCAAGTTCCTTCAGATCTATTTTGGCTTCTTGGACTTTATTGCCGAGCTCATCGACCTTTTGATTTGTATCTTCTGCCTTGTTGCCAAATTCTCCAAGGGCTTCTTTCGTTCCCTCAAGTTCCTTGATCGCAAGTCTTCCGTCGGCGTCGATCGAAATGATAACCGCACCGTCCGCGTAGGCTGCCATATGATCACCTCCTGCTATGCTTCTCCGCGCGCACGGCGTAGAAGCAGTTCGTTGTATTCCTCAACGGTTTGTGGTTGTTTGCGCTGCCGACCGTGCTCATCGAGTGCATAGTGCTGCTGGAACCGCTGATAGCGTGCGCGCATTTCCTTGTTTTTGATTTCACTCGGATCACAGAGTCGATACTGCACGCGCTCCGTGAAAGAGTGACCCAAAAGCCCGTGCAGGAGGGCAGAAAAACGCCACCAGTGCAGTTTTGCCGTGGTCAGGTCGATCCCGTACTCTCGCTGAAAAGCGGCTATGATTGCCTCGCGGTCGGCCACGAAGGAATAGACAAGCGCAGAGGCGGAGCGTTCACTTACCTCTGCGCCGCAACGGTAAAATGTGTTGACCGCTACCTGTGCCGCTGAGAAGTCAGTAGGACGGTCAACAGGGAACCATATAGCATAGAATTCTTGCATGGTCATGCCGCCGGAGAGCAGTTTCGTACAGTAGGCGATGCCCGCCCGATAGTCCGTTTGGATCGGATAGGGCGTGTTCGCGATGACCACCGTGTCCGGCGGCGACCAGAGAGAGGCCTCTGTCAGCGGGCAGAGGCAGTCAGGTTTTTTACCTTATGTGCGCGCAGGCAGTTGAGCACATACTGCCAAACCTCCAGAACCGTCATAGAATCGGCGGTCTCGGCGCGTGCGAGGATCGCATTCTCTTTCTCCTCGGTGATCAGTAAGGCAAGTGCAGCTCGGTACTTACCGGCGCGCGCATCTACATCCTGAAGCTTGTCCGCGTCTTCGATCATTGCAGCGCTTTTGAGGATGCGCTTATCCATTTCGTCCCCGACAAAGAGAGTCAGGACAATGGGGTTTTCTTCGAAAAACTGAATGTGGCACGCGCGATCTGCAAACGTAAAAAACACTGTTATTCACCCCCTTCGTCCTGCGTGGGCTGCGTGGGACTGGATGACGTATACGTAAATTCCTCCGGCGTACCGACAACAGAGAGCGTGACATCAATATCGCCGGGGTCACTTGCTGCGCCGGCACCGTCCTTATTGACGGCAATCGTTACGATGCCCTTTTCACCCTTCTTGGTGCCGGGATCGAAGTAGACATAGTCACGCTGCACCGACGAACCGACGCCGTACTTGATTTCGTGACTGTTGATGAAATCATGGAAATCGTCACCACGCAGGAGCTGGCCGGTGACGTTGAAGGTTCTCTTCGTCCCTGTTTTCAGAGTGGTTTCCCCTTCGCCGATGTAAGCTTTGTCTACTGTCGTAGGAGACAGGCTGGCGCCGTGATTCTCGATGTGCTGTGCGACGATGGCGTAGTCGTCGGGCGAAGTTGCGCTGTGGGATGCAGTACAGTCTACTGCAAGTACCATCTGCCTGCCGGTACGCTCACCTGTCGCAGCGGCGCTTACTGCCGCCATATACTCTGATAGCTTCATGTTCATACCTCCTGTAAATATATCAGCCGCAGCTGAATTTGGTAACGCGCGGTCATTTCATCACTGTCCACGATAAATGGATACGCGGAGGAAACGACCTCTAGCGTGCGCGCTGTCCGCTTGTCTCCGAGTGCTGGCATCTCACAGCGTTGCGTTTGCGCTGTAAGCCACGTTCCCAGCGCTTCGAAGAATCTGATATTTTCCGCTTGTGTCTGCAGGTCGGAGCTGTAGAACATTCTGCTGGAAATCGTAAAGGGCAGTTGATGCACGGTCGAACCGTCCATGTATGTGCGCTGTACGGTTCCGGGTTCACTGTCGATGCTATAGCTGCCTTCTACAGAGCGTAGACAGTCAATGTCCAACCGCTCTTGCTGCAAAAGCGGAAAGCGCATAAAATATTGTCGCAAATGCTCAATCACTGTCATGTGCGTTACTCCTGATATACGATGCCACTTCCTTTTCAACATCGTCCGCATGATCTCCCATCATGCGCTTGTCCCAAAACGGTCCGCGTGTCGGGGCACCGTGGTATTGCAGTTGCCTGCCAGTAGGCCGTTTCGGTGCTTTGCCCGCCATGCATTCGCCATAGTACTGATAGCGTGCGTATGGTTGATTCCACACAACTGCGTCCCCCTCTTTGGTGCAGTGCGATGTGGTTGAAAGAATACCTTGTGCCCTTGGTGTATACTTCATGCAACGCTGCCGAATGCGATTTGCAAGGTATTTTCGCAGACGTTGATCTTTGCCCATACCACGTTTATCAAGGATCTTCTGTACATCGAAGGTGCTCGTGATTTTGACGTTCATGTGTTTTTCACCACCAAATGCGGCAGAAAACGGCCGCGACGGTTGTCTCCTACGATAGAAATGCGGAACCATTCACGCCCCGATAAGCACTTTTTGCCGGTGTATTCCGGCAGAATGCCGCGCACGATAATATCGCCTTCCTGTGGTAGTTCGCGAGGTACCAGCGCCGAAGGAATGCGTACCGTATACTCCTTGTGCGGTGCTTCGCCGGAGCCGGAAGAAGCGTTTTGATGATCCCCACGCTTCCCGTACCAACTTGCCCCGACGATTACCTCACACGTATAACGATCGCTGTCACGATCTGTGGCGTGTCGAACGATCGTTATCGTTTCATTACTGCACAGCATTAGAAGCAGCACCCCCGATATAGAAGTCCCGTTGTAACGAGGTAATCGGAAACAGCGCGGTAAAGCCGTTGACTGTCTGTTTCGCTGCTGCGGGCATAAGTAACACTCACACCGTCGTTGCTTTCCGAAGCAATGGTGCCTTCTTCGATGCGTGCAAGTTCGTCAGTACAGGCACACAGCGCCAACTTAGCTTTCTGCAGGATCGGGGAGGGGAGTGCAGGGCGGTTGACCCGCCCCATCGTCAGCGCATCCAGATACCCGCCCGCACGCACGGACAGTCGGTCAAACTCCGCCTCGGGGAGCTTCCCGTGATAGTCCAGTGTGTAGAATTCATACGTCACGTTCACGCGCTGTGCACCTCCCGTCCGCTCAGCCCGACGTCAGCGTGACGTCCTTGCTGACTGCCGCCGAGGCGACCGTTACCGTGTCGGACACCATACTGAAGCCGTCCTTCTTCACCTTGACCGGATAGGTACCAGCTTCGAGTGTAAAGGCGGCAACACCGCTTGCGTTGGTCTTCTTCCGCGCGCCGTTCACGTCCACGATTGCGCCTGCGATCACGTTCGGCGTGGTCGCATTATCCTTGACTGTGAAGGTAACGGCCTGCGTGGTGATTGCCGTCGCAGGCTCCAGATACGCAAACGGACAGGTCGTCCGATCCGCATCCATGCGCGTTGCGGGATTCGGCAGTGCCCAGCCCATCCGGAACACAACCCGCAGCGCGATCATGTCCTGCTGTGCCAGGTTGTAGACGATTTCCTTCGAGGTCGGATCCTGAATGACGCCCTGGTCGAGGATCTTGACGGTGACGTCCTGACGAATTGCCCAGACTGCTTGGCTGAAGTCGCCGACGATGAGCTGCGCGCGATTGCTGTCGAACGCGCCGTTCTGCGGGAAGTGCATTGGTGCGCCGTCGAGCGCATACTGCGTCGCGCCCTGCATATCGCTGTTGAAGATGGGATGGCCGTCGGTTCCCTTGATACCACGCAGCTTCGCCCGCATCCCCATCGCAGCGATTGCTGCTGTGACCATACGGCCCGAAGCCTCGACCTTGGAGATCACGCCGCCGTCGCCGAGCAGCAGATCGTAGTAGTTGGGCGAAGCGCCGGGGGTGACGTTGTTACCCGCCTGCCGTGCGGTCGTGAGAATGTCGGAGCGCCAGATCGCGGGCTTGTTGACGCCGAACAGAACAGCGCTGTCCACGCACTGCCCCATTCCCTCCAGAATGCGCGGCGTAACCTCGCCCATGATGTCGAAGCTCGCATCCGCGACTACCGCCTCAGGGATCGGTACAATGACCGCCAGCTCTGCCGCGTCGATGTACACATTGTCCCACGCCTGCTTGCTGGTCTGCTTCATGCTGGTGTCGCCATCGACCCAGTACGCCATCGGCAGCACGTCCAAGACGCGCATTCGGGTCTGATTGCTGGTCATGTTGGGCAGCCTGCGTGCAAGCTGCTGGAAAATGGATGTTTTCGGAGTGTCCTGCTGGATCGCTGCAACGAGCTGCTGCTCGATCAGCGCCTCCGCAGCACTTCGAGAAATGATGTTTGCTGCCATATTTTACCTCCTGTGTGTTAATGGTTGCTGAACACAGCACGAAGTGCCGCGTTCGCTGCTTCTGTCTTGTTGTCGCTGCCTTCCGAGCCACGATGGCTCATGCCGGTTTTCTGCGGCTCCTGCTCTGCGAAAAGGAAGGCGGTGTCCTCGCCCTTCTTCAGATCATCGAGCTGCTTGTCCAGGCCGATCAGCTCACCGCCTGCGAATTTCAGCTTGTCACGGTCAATGAGCGCCATGACTGCCTTCGCATTGCGGGGCTTTGCCGCGCCGATGCCCTTTTCCAGGGCAAAGTCAAACTGCATTGCCTCCAGCTTTCGCTGCTCTCCCTCGACCTTGACCTTCCATTCGGGATCGTAGCCTTCGAGCTTCTTGTTCGCCTCGGAGAGTTGCCCGTTCAGCGTGTCGACCTGCTCCTTTGGCACATACGCGCCGCCCGCAGCATTGACGACCGAAAAGCCTTTCGCCTTCGCAGCTGACTCCAACTGCTCAAACGTCAGCGCTCCGCCACTGAACAATTCCTTCAAAAACTCCATATCACATCCTCCTTTCTTTCAAAAATGGGTATGAAAAAAGCACTATGCCCTGCATAGCGCTTCCGTCAACGGTTATGTAACTTGTGCATAGGAAAACCACCGCCAAAACTGGTGGTGGTTTAATTCTTTTCGGTTACATTGCACCATCTGCACTTGTCGCAGATTTTTTCCGCATCATCGAGGTCGAACGGTTCCGGAAACAATTCCATGTCCATATTGTCCTCTCTGACTTCCTGCACTTCATAGCAGCCGCCGCAGCCGCCCCAGAAAATGTCATGCCGCAGGAGTTTGCAATAATGCTTTTCATCAGGATGTCTCATTTGATCCTCCTAAATATTTGTCATACTTTTTTTTCCACTTTTGCGGTACGGCAGTAACAAGTTCATGCTGTAGGTTAAGCACTGTATAGCCCTCTTGAGCAAGAAACTTCAACGTTTCCCGAGGAACCTGATATAGCACCAGCTTTGCCTCATCCACAAATGTCTGCGCGCGTTCGGTTGTCATTTCCGCGCGGTCGGGCTTTTTTTCAAGATTATCGCGTGCGTGCTGCCGTACTGCAACAATTCGTGGCTTTCCAGCTTCAACGATAATCTCTTCAGAATTAATCCTCTGCATGTATTTTACTCCATTACTGTGCAGTTTGTCAATTAGTGTTTTTTCTTGGAGATACATATTGACGTTCGCGCTTGTACTTCCAAGCCTGAACAGACGATTTGCCTCTTTCTCGATATGAGCTATTTCTGAATTAGCCTTTACGGCTTCCTGCCTGCCGAAGCCCGCAGACAGTTCTCTGTCTCGCTGCTGCTTCAGCCCCGTCTTCCTCAGAAAGTCCGACTGCTTCTCTCGTGCCGTTTTCAGCCCTACAGCCGCTTCGGAGGTATCCAGTCCCGCAGCGTCCAGCGCGACGTATTCGCGTTTCCTGCGGCGGATCTCGCGCTCGTTGGCTCGCTGCTGTTGCTGTGCTTCATACTCGGTGAGCTGCCCGCCGTTGTATTCATACTTCGGTGTTTCCATCTCTGCAAGCGCTTCGGCGGAGTAAATGCGCGGCGCGCCCTCTACATACGGAGCAAAGCTGTGACGACAATTCCAGCCCCCGAGGCCGGCACCCGTGCCGTAGCCAGTCGCCGTGCGGAAGTCTGGATATTTTTTGCTTTTACCGGAACGGGAGTAGACCTTACCCTGCCAGAGTGCGTGTTCTGGTCTGGCACCGGCATGGGCGGATACCTCCACGAGATCGCACCCCAGCTCATCGGAAAGCTCCCACTGTAACTTACAGCATGTTTGATTGACTCCTGTTACGGTTGCGCGCCGAACTGCGACCTCAATACTGTCCGTATGGCCGCTTGGATAGCGAATTGCGGTGATCCCGTGCCCAGCCAGCGCGCCTATTGCGTTTCGTATTGCGGAATTATAATCGAATGCGCCCGACTGGATCTGCAACCAAGCCAGATCCAAGGCATCCTCAAACTGTTTTGTCGCCGTCTGTGCCGTCGTCCGGCAGAGATTTTTCATTTCGCCGAGTGTGGCGCGATACCCGGCGATCAGCAGCTTCCGCAGCGTGCTGGAGGGTTCGTCCGGGACCGTCATCCCCGCGTTGCGGTAGATCGCAACGTCGGAGCGAAGCGACCGCGCCCCCGCCTCCTGCATCATCCGCTTCAGCTCCTCCTGCGTCCTCCCAGTCAGACCAGAGAGCGTTTGCAGGATCTCCTCCTGCGTCCGCCCCGCCTCCAGCAGCCGCGCGGCCTGATGCTCCGCAGCGGAGATCCAATAGTCATACGCGGCGATGCGCCGTGCCATATCTCGCAGGATGGTTTCTTCTGCCGTGTCATACAGCGCAAGGATGCGTTCCGGCAGATCGCGAAGGTATTCCGGCGGCAGCATCGCTTACCACCTCAGTCCTAGATCGTCTGTCCCTTCGGTCATGGCCTTCGCCGTTGCCTCATCCTCTCCGTACCATTTGACGCGATATTCCCATTTCTGCATCAACCCATCGCGCACATCCTGCCGGTCGCGTTCCCGCTCTGTGCCGCTGTCTTCAATGATTGAATCGTCGAAACAGACTGTCGTTTTCAGCGCGCCAAGGTGCAGCATATCCGCGATCGCATCGACTAAGCCGACCAGCACGTTTTCCAGCAGAAGTTCGTGCTTCTTGAGGTTTTGGTACAGGTCGGATTTGTCGCTGATGATTTCCGTCGCAGTTTTGACCTGCCCGTCTTGAAAGTTGTAGCGCTTCGTGCCGAACCCGCACTTCCACGTCAGCAGATTTAGCGCCGTCTGGATGCCCTTCTCGTGTGCATCGGCGCGCAGCTCCATGTTGTGCTCCTCGATCTTCGCCGGATTCTGAGCGTCCTGCGGTACGGCGAAAAACTCCGTGTCGTTGTCGTCAAATACCGGCGTGACCGTCCCGTCCTGCTCCATCTGCATCCGCGCCATTGTGATCGGCACGGTGATGCGCTTCTTGCCGAGCCGGAACTCGTTGGAATAGCTGTCGAACACAAGATCCACGTGTTCAAGCTGATCCAGCGCGTTTGCATAGACAGATATACCAAGAGGCGAGCTGAGATCGAGATTGTTTGCAATGTTCGGTTTGAGGATCTGAAAGCGCGGCACGGTGCTGCCCGTTCGCACCTCCGGCTGAACGCCAACCGGAAGCTCTATCTCTTCGAGCGAACCGCCGCTTTCACGGAAAAGGTGATTCTCGATCACATAACGCCCCTGCTCCAGTCGGTGGATGTTCAGGTAGATGCGCTTCTCCTTCCCAGCGACCTGTTCACTTGCAAAGGCACACTCTGTGATCGTGCCATTCTCCCAACGCAGCGGATAGATCATACCTGCGCGAATGTAGTCAATCCTGACCTGCTTGCCGTCCAAATACTCGACCATTGCCCCGGTGCCGAGCGCATAGGTCAGTTCCAGAAGCTGATTTGCCCGAACGCGGAAGTCGTTCTCTCGCAGCACCTCGTCGATCCGCTTCTGTGCCGACGCCTTGTTCACGCTGATCTGCACCTTCTCGTTCAGTGCCAGACTTGCCCAGTCCTCAGCGACTGTCTTCGCCATGCCGAGCGTTTTGCGCGTCCGATGCAGCCGCCTGCGGCCGTTGTACTGCGTGTAGTTATGCACAGACGGCACAAGCCCCCGATACCACTGCTGCCACAGCGCGATCAGCGCATAATAGCTGTTGTCCACGCAGTCGTAGCCCCGCCCGCGCAAATATTGAATTACCGCTTTCATAGAAGATCACCTCATCCGAGATAGAGTATGTCGTGCATGACCGGCTCGACGGCGTATTCCATGCTGTCCAGACTGTCGATGTTTGTCGTGCCATTGTCGAGCCGAATATCCTCCGCCACGCGCTTGCTGTCGTAGACGGCCTCGCACATTGCCTTGCGCGTATTCACGCAGCCGCGCAGCAGGGAAAAGCGCCCCTGCGCGATCATACTGTTAAAGAACGCAATACGGTCGTTGATCGGTCCCTTGACTGCGTTCCGGATGTCAATGCCAAGACCGGCCTTAACCGCCGCAACGCGCAGTCCCTCGATCAGCGTCTGCTCCGCGCTGTCGCATCGAGCCTCATAAACACGAAACCGCGATTTTGCCCGTCGTACAAAAGCGACAAAATCACGGTTCAGTTCCGACGGCGATAAAATGCCGTCCGTTTTGTTGTTGTGATAATATTCGTCAAGTAGCACGACTGTCCGAAAGCCTGCTGTAAAGCCGACGAGCGAAAAGCTGTGTGCCGAGCCGGTGCCGCCGAAGTCCACGCCGATCACGGCGTATTGGATCGTCGGAGCCGAATCGAGTGTGTAATGCTCCGGCGTGTCCGCAAACTGCTGATACACCAGCCCGTCCGTCAGCGCCCACTCGCCGAGAATGAACCGCCGGTAGAACACGCCGGTGTACATCCGGTAATACCACGCCTTCTTTTCGGGCAACAGCGTCAGATTATCGTCCATCGTGAAGTGCAGGCAGCAGATGCCCTTTTCCGCTGCCTTGTCGATCAGCTCGACCTTCACGAAATGCGCCGGGCTTTCCGGGTTGCAGTTGAGCCAGAGCCGCGCTCCCTCCACGGAGCAGCGGCCGATCATCTGCTCGACGAAGCTGCGCGGAAACAGCGCTGCCTCATCGGCCAGTGCCCCAGCCGCTGTCAGACCCTGCAAACGATCCTGACTGCGCTCGTTGTGCGCGTCGTAAAGGTAATACACATTGTCGCCGACCTCAAGCCGTGCCTCGTCGCCGGAGCTGACGTAGTGATATTGCAGCCCCCACGCGTTCAGAATTTGCAGCGCCGGACCGATCACGTTCTTCTTCAGCGCGCCGACGGTCTTGCCCGCCAGAATGAACGCCTCGCCGCGAAACACGGCAAGCGACCATTGGAAGAACCCGCAGAGCATCGCGACCGTCTTTCCCGACCGGATCGACCCGTCGGCGATCACGATGCTGCACCCTTCATGCGGGCTTCCTCCGCGCCACCAGTACATCAGTCGCCGCTGCTGCGGAGAAAACGGCCGAAACTGAAAACCTTTATTTCTCCGCTTCATCTGCAAACAGCTCCTTCACCTCGTCCTCGGATGGGTCGACCGCCCTCAGGAAGTTCTGCAGCGTATCCTCGCCGGGGTCATGCTGCAACGCCTTTACCTCTGCTGCCGCCTTTTCGATGCGCAGCTTCCGCTCCTTTGCCTCCAGCGGCGTTTCCGTCTGCTCCTGCAAAATCGACCGGATCTCATGCACCGCTTTCACACTTCCGGCTGCTGCGGCCTGAAACAGGCCGACCAGCATCAGCGTCTGGTTATCGTATTCTTCGAGAGGAATTCCAATCTCTGATAGTCGGGCATAATCCTCTTGACTTGTAACAGGCAAGTCAAGGATTGCCCGCATCGTCGCCTTCAGCGACTTCTTCCGCCGCCGCGACACGCCGGATGCCCGTCCGCCGGCTGCAGCGATTTTCTTCCGTTCCTCCGGCGTTCGCTCGGAGTTCGGGATAAGATTTTTTTCATTCGGCATGTCACCACCTCTCATTGGGACGCACAAAGGCACCGAGGAAATCCCTCAGTGCCTTGTTGCAAAAATTCATGCTACCAGTATACCACGTCTTTTTGGAAAAATCGTCTCCTGAAATTCTCCAATTTTAAGATTCGACCTTTCCGTACAATGCGACAGTAAAGTGCCGAAGTGCCTTATCCTTGCGCTTGTACACTCCAGCCTTTTCCACGCACAGCTCTCCGCACAGTCGATCGATGCTGCCTTTATGCGGATTGATGTAAAAACGGTCAAGCACCAATCGCTCGTCCTCGGTCAGCGCTGTCAGCGCATGATCCACAATTTCAAGCCATGCCTTTGTGTCTGCAAACTGTTTTGCAAGCTCCTCGCGCAGGCAAATATT
Organism: uncultured Oscillospiraceae bacterium; assembly: GCA_934667865.1. Next base: position 16,829 of record CAKUMR010000002.1, read on the forward strand.
TGACAGCAGCATATCTTCTCTTATGTTGCCGCCACCGTGTACCGGCGTACCGTCAGCCGTCGCACTACGGATTCGTCCGCAGTCCTCTTCCAAACGTTTGATCTCCATCGGCAGCGTAGTAAGGGCTGCCGTCCGTGCAGTGTATTCCCGCAGCTTGGCAATCGCTTCTAAATCCCACCTCATGTGTTGGTCACCTCCTCCGGACATTCCGGCAGCGGCATCCAGTGTGTAACCTCCGCGCATCCCCGATGAACAAAGTGGTCGATTGCCCAATAGCCCTTGTCCACATTCCGCACGCCGTTTTTGCTCCGCGTCAGCACAAGCACTGCCTTTGGATCAGGTGGTATCTTCTCCGTTACCGGGATCCACCTTGGTATTTTTGCTTTCAGTTGCTCAATCAATTCAGCAGCGCAGGTCGTCATGGTGTGCAAACAGTACTCTTTGTCTCCAAGCGGACACTTCCAAAGCTGCGCTGCCCGCGCGTAAATCTCGGCATTGAGGCAGTCAACGGTGTAATTCATGAGAATTTCCCGTTTCTCGCGCTTGCCCTGCGCCTGCGGCATACCGGAAAGTTTTGCAAAGCGGTACAGATGCCGGAATTTCAGGAACAATATCTGATCCTGCGTCGGTAGCCCTTTCGGCATCTCAGCCTCATTAAAGGCGAGATCCTCTATTTCATCGCAGTGCTGCTTCATCTCAGCCGGCGTCATGTCAGTTCCTCCAGATAAACGTAAATGCCCGGCGTCTTTGCCCAGAACTTTTCGACGATCTCCGAGGCCACGAGCGCATCGTCTTGCCAAAAGCCGAGCTGCGTCATAACATCCTTGAACAGCTTCTGAAGATTATCTGTGTCCGGCTTCGTCGTCCGGTACTCTCCGTCGTAATGGTTGCCGAGGATCGGAAAGCACCACTTCACCATCAGCCGGACGCCGCAGGTCAGAGGGCGCTCCGGTCGATACGGTGCCAGATAATCGTGGAGCTTCATCCGCGCTGCCTTCAACTCCTCCGGCTCATACACGACCGGTTTGCCCTTGACCACATGGATCTTCTTTTCCTGATGCGTGACCGTCGGCGGGATCATCGCAAGGAAGAAATTTTTGATCATTTTCCAACATCTCACTTTCCGAACTTTTTCGTTCAAAGTTTTTTCGGCCTTGTCCTCGTCGTGTGCGTGTGGTGGGTATGGGGTGGGCGGAGCCTAGCCCACCCATCCCAACACCGCACGGGACGAACGCGTGAGTTCCCTACGTAGTAGGGACGTATTGCGTCACATATGTGACGGATTGTGAGCCTTCTATACAGTCACACGCGTGACGGATTGTGAACTTTCTATACGGTCACACGCGTGACGGATTAGAATTTTTCTATTCCATCCCGCGCTGTGTCCTCAGCCTTTCGAACTTTTCCATCGTTCTTGTCAAGGCAAAATCCAAACTTTTGAACCCATTTTCGAATGGTGTTATCTTTGACTTCCTTGCCGATCCCCGCGTACCATTCGGACAGATCCTTCACCGTTGGCGCTTCTCCGGCGCAGCAATTTGCAACGGCGTCGGCGAATTCTTCTTCTTTGCTGCGGCGATCCAGCTCGGCGTTTTTGCGGCGGTTTCGGTTCGCCTTCTGCCACGGCGGCGCCATGCTGTCCGGCGCCATATCGCCCAGAATACCGGTATCGTCCAGCACATGAACCGGATAGCGGAACCACAGATTAACCGGTGGGAATTTCGGAAACTCACGCAGCGTACCTTCGATGCGCCACGCCGTCATCGCTCTGACTGCCGCCTTTGCCTCGTCTGCGACTTTCTGCGCCGTCTCGAAACGCCACCGCGATACGTGTTCGCGAACGATCTCCTGCATGGCGTATGCGCTGCAAGCGTCGTCCTGCGAAACCTCGCCCATCAGGGTGGGCGCGTTCTCTTGGATCCACTTTAGGTAGGCCTGCGCAGTCGCCGTGTTTTCCCGCTGTTTGATGACTTCCTCGGTCAACTCCAACTCCACGATGTCCAACAGCGCATCCGGATCGCGGGCAAATACGCCGGAGCCGGACGCACGGTCCATCGACTTTTTGCCGCCCTGTGCACCCTTGGAATGATGGTGACAGTAGACCACGGCGCAGCCAAGCTCCGTGCAGACCTTGTCAAACTGATTGCAGAATGCCGCCATCTGATCGGCGCTGTTCTCATCGCCGGTGATGATCTTGTAGATCGGGTCGATCACCACGGCAATGTAATTCTGCTTTAACGCGCGCCGAACAAGTTTCGGTGCGAGCTTGTCCATCGGCAGTGACTTGCCGCGCAGATTCCAAATGTCGATGTTGCCAAGGTGGTTCGGCGCCCAGCCCATCGCCTCGTAAACGTCCTTGAAACGGTGCAGACAGCTTGCGCGATCCAGCTCCAGATTGACATATAGGACCCGCCCCTGCGTACACTGCCAATCCAGCCAGCGTTTTCCCTCGGCAATCGCGATGCAAAGCTCAATCAGCGCGAAGGACTTGCCCGCTTTGGACGGTCCGGCCAGCAGCATTTTGTGCCCCTGACGCAGAACATTCTCGATCAGACACGGCGCAAGCTGCGGCAGATCGTCCCACACGGACGCAAGGCTTTCCTGATCCGGAAGATCATCGTTGACGCTTTCCAGCCATTCCTTCCACTCATTCCAGCTCTCTTTGCCGATGTTGGTATCCACAAGAAACTGCTTGTTGCTGTTGCGGATAACACCCGGCATCCGCGACAGCCTGGACGGGTTCTTGTTCTGGGTATCGACCGGAAAACCGTTCTTCTTGAGTACATCGTAGAGATAGTCAACGCGCTTGCGGTACTCATCGTAAGTGGAAGCGTCGATATGTACGATCGCATGAAGGCTTTTCCCTCCGCTGTGAACCAGACAGGCAACCGGCAGCTCCAGTTCCCGAATGATCGCGTTTTGCTGCTCGATCGGCATTGTGTCGGATTCCACCAAGGCATAGCGGTAGTCTGTGACGTTCTCATTTTTGACACCCTTGCCATCCAGCGGATTGAAGCGGATCCATGCGCCGGCCTCCGGCTTATAGTCGCCGAGCACGGCGCCAATATCGTCCTTGCACTTGCTAAGCGCCTCGATAAGCTGCCCTGCGGTTCGGCTGTAATCACCCTTCGTGGGCAGGAACTTCTCCTCTTTTTGCCAACTCTCGGTAACATAGCCGACCGTTTCCGCCGCTTCAAACAGCGTTTCAAGGTATTTGATCAACTGCGCTGCGGGATGCCATGCTTGCGGTGTTATAATCTCTTTGGATTCCAGCCACGACCGATCAATGATCGTCAGATCGTCGCTGATCTCATCCGTCCATCCGATCTCATGTCCACCGAAGCACGGCGACCATCCCTGCTCCTTCGCGAGCTGCACGATCGTGCCGCCCGTGACCGGCGTAGCGCTGCCCCGGAAGCTCTTCCACTTCCGCGCGCAATCTCCGGGGTGATAACGCGCACTGTCGCTGCGGGACCATTCGTCCCAAGCGCCGCAGTCATATCCCTCTGCCTTCAGTGCCATACCAACGTTTACCCAGTTCTGGTAATCCAGCACAGCAGGGTCAATATGCTGCAATATCTCCAGTAAATGTGCCTGCTGCTCCATCTGCCGTTCTCCAATCATAAGTCTTGGGATCTACCCCGCGAGGCACGCCCCTCCAACCTGTTGCTGCAATTCTTGCAATCATACGTTTTGCTGCATCAAATGTCCATTCTCCCACGTGCTCAAAGCCGAATTGTTCCAGTTTGCGGATCTGCTTAGGCGTGGATAAGCCAACCATATTGCGCTTGATGAGCTTGTCCAGCAGCAAAGTTGCTTTTCCGGCGTTCTCAATTTCATCGGGGAAAATGCCGAGTTTTTCCAGTGTGGAGATCTGCTTCTTTGAGGGTGGACTCATCTCCCAGCCGAAGGACGGAATATAGTTTGACAAATCCTCCGACTGAATGGACATCTCGAACTGAAGCGGATCCACCAACTTGCGCCGTTTGGAGCGCATCTCTGCCAGCTTTTTGGCAAGTGCTTCCTCCCGCTGCGCAACGACGTCCTCACTTGCCGTCTGCTTAGCTTTTTCAATATCGACGGGGCAGCCTGCCTCGGCGATGTTCTCGGTCATTTTTTCCGCGACCTCTGCGTTCTCACAGATCAGCGCCGCCGGATGGCAAAGCTCGTGTCGTCCCGTATGCCACAGGAAGTCAAGCAGGAGCAGATGATCCTTGCCCGGATAAAGCCGCGTCCCTCTGCCGACCATCTGGCAGTACAGGCTCCGAACCTTCGTCGGGCGCAGAACGACGATGCAATCGACGCTTGGATCGTCCCAACCCTCCGTCAACAGCATGGAGTTGCACAGAACGTTGTACTTTCCGTCTGCAAAATCCCGTAAGACTTCGGCGCGGTCGGCGCTTTCACCGTTGACCTCCGCCGCGCAAAAGCCCGCTTCGTTCAAAATGTCGCGGAATTTCTGAGAAGTTTTGACCAGCGGCAGGAATACGACGGTTTTCCGATTCATGCAGCGTGTTGTCATTTCTTCTGCGATGGAATACAGATACGGATCCAGAGCCGTGGCGAGATCTCCGAGCTTGAAGTCGCCGGATTGGGCGTTGACGGCGGAAATATCCATCCGCAAGGGGATGGTCTCTGCTTTGATAGGGGAGAGGTAGCCCTCATGGATCGCGCGCACGATTGTATACTCGTAGGCCAGAGAGTCGAAATATTGCCCCAGATTGCGCATATCACCGCGATCTGGCGTTGCAGTGACGCCCAGCACATTTGCGCCGTCAAAGCGCTGTAAAACCCGCTGATAGCCGTCTGAGAGGCAGTGATGCGCCTCGTCGACGATGATGGTGTTGAAGTAGTCGGGCGTGAATTGCTCCAGTCGTTTCGGACGTTGCAGAGATTGAACCGAGCCAACGACCACACGAAACCAGCTGCCGAGGCAGGTCTCTTCCGCCTTTTCCGTCGCGCTGCGCAGACCGGTTGCCTTGTAGAGCTTGTCCGCTGCCTGATCCAGTAGCTCACTGCGATGCGCCATGATCAGCACCCGCTGACCGGTGCGCACCAGATCCTCCGCCAGCTTGCAGAAAACGATCGTCTTGCCCGCGCCGGTCGGCAAGACCAGCAGCGTCCGGCGTTTGCCGGACTGCCACTGCTCTTGAATGGCCGCGATCGCCTCACTTTGATAAGGCCGCAGCTCCATCAGAACTTACCGCGCCATGCGTTTGCGGAAGGCCCCGACGGCAACGGCATGGTCGTTTGCACCGGTGCGGTCGGTGTCTGCGCGGCACTTCTCGCCCCGCCGAAAAATGCCGGATCGTAGTCGTAGAATTTATCGACGTCATTTACCTCGCCAGTTGTGCCATCTTTCTTTTCGAAGCTGCGCGGCTTGAAACGCGCGCGGCCCTGTGCACCGATCACATTGTTCCAACGCGGCGTAACCGCCTCGCCGGACTTCTTCTGTCCGATCGCGCGGAAGAACTCGGAGAGCTTCCATTCCAGCGTAGACCACAAGATCAAGTCGTACTTGACCGATGCTGGGCCATCCGGCGTTTCCACGCCGAGGGTCAGGCTTGCCTTGTTGCACGCGGGGATCTTTGCGCTGCCGGGGAACCGTCCGCGCTCAAAGCCGGTAACGGTAAAGTTGTAGTCGCCCTCCTCCAACAGAATAAACTGACCGCCGTCGTTGCTGATCTCGTCCTCCCAACCGATTTCGTGGGCTGCATTCTGATTGTTGTAGTTATCCATCGTTATCTCCTCCTCTTAAAATGGCAGCAGTTCATTGCCCCGATTGTTCCGAATGACGTCCAAAATCTGCGACCAATACGGGATGATCCACCCGTCGACAAAGCCCTCCGCCTTCAGCACGAGCCACGGCGTATCGAAGGGGTAGTAGCCCTTTTCGGTAAACACCCGCCGCACCTCGTCGTCCGTCACTCCGGCGGACTGCATCAGCGCGAACAACTTCGGCGGGATGTCCTTCTGCGCTGCATCAGGGATCGTCACCGGCGGTTCAAGCACTGCCGCTACTGTTTCCATCGGGACGGCCTGTGCTGCGATTTCCTGCGGCAAATTCACAGGCGCTTGGTAATTTGCCGTTTGCGGCTCAATAGCGGGCGGCATCGGTGCTTCGACCGCGCCCGCCGCCTGCGGAACATCCGGCTCGATGCAGTGCGCGATCTGCGCGTAATCCAACGGCAGCTCGTCGGGTAACCCGTGCCGGTTCTTCGCGTCCCAGCAGGGATGATGCGAGGTATACATG
>CAKUMR010000003.1 GCA_934667865.1 uncultured Oscillospiraceae bacterium
GTTTCCCCCTCGATCAGATCGGCCAGCAGGTCGCCGAAGCGCTCCGCCGAGCGGACGGCCTCATCCAGCGTGTTGCCCGCCGCGCCGACCTCCAGAAGAATGGAGCAGGGCGTCAGATGCTCGTTGTACCGCTGCGACCGCAGGGAGAGCTGCCGGAACCAGCCGGGATTGCGCTTTTCCGCCAATGCCTGGAGCTTCAGCGCGCAGGAGAGGTTGTCCTGCCAGTTCGGGTGGTACATCCCGGACACGTTCGTGCCCATGACCAGCAGCAGCCGCGCGCAGGCCTCGCCGTCCAGCTCCGCCGTCATGGCAAGCTGTCCGCCCTCCGCGTCCTCGATCGCGTCGCGGTGCAGATCGATCACCATCTGGATGGACGGATATTTTTCGAGATATTCCTCGATCACCTCCGCCGAGCGCAGATAGGAATCGTTGTAGCTCTCCAGATCGTTTAAGGTATCGTCGTTGATCGCCGCGATGCCGCGGGCGCTGAGCCGGTCTGCCAGCACCTGCCCCACCTGCACGACGCTGTGCGCTGTGTCCGTCGTGTGATATTCCCCGGCCGGTTCATAATCGTCCTCCGCCGTGGGCGTGTAGGCCTCGGTCGCGTGGGTATGGACGATCAGGATGAGCGGCCCGTCCGCGCTCGCGTCAAATTTCAGCGGCCGCGTGATCAGCTCCCCGGCGTCAAACTCCGCCTCCGGCGCGTTGCGGATGTCCACAAGCGCTGCATCCTCCGCGGTAAAGCTGACCGCCTCCGACCGGCGCGGCGGCGTGTAGCGCAGGAGGGGATAGTTCTTCTCCATCGGTGCGGCCGTCGCTTCCGGCTCCGCCGCGCCCGAACCGAAGAACAGAAGCGTTTTTTGCAGCTCCTCGCGCGAGAGCAGGCGGTCCGCCGAATCGCGCAGCCCGCTGCGCACGGCCGGTTCCGCCGCCAGCCGCACCACCGCCGCAAACAGCAGCAGCGCAAAGCACACCCAGCGCACGGTCAGATGAAATCTCTCCTTTGTATGCATGGTATCAACTCCCACTGTAGCCTATGCCACGGCGCGGCGCAAAAGAACGCCCGCTGCACAAAGAAAGTTTCGCCTGTTTTTTTGCAGGATAAACCGCAATTTTTTTCAAAAAGTCTCTTGCCGTTTTTAACACCGGTGAACAAGGAAAAAATCCGCTCTGTGCGCCATACAGGGCTGAAAGCCCTTGTATTTTCCTATAAAATCGGATAAAATAAAGGACGCGGTGCAAAGCACTGCGTCCTTTTAATGTACCGGGCGGGAAAATCCCGCCCTTCTCCGGAGCTTCGCGCCGTCCACAGTCCGTGCGGCACGCTTGACACAAAAGCTATGGAGCATCGCTCGATCGGTTTGGCCGTCCTGATCGCATCTGTACACAATGTCGCGCGTCCTGTTCTGTGTCCGGACTTAGTTTAACCGTTTTTCGGGAAAAAATCAGAAAATGAGGTGGAATTTTATGGAAAATATTCTCGGCGCCATCATCTCCATTGTCGCCATCGTGCTGCTGATCAAGCTGCTGACCACGCCCATCCGCTGGTTCTGGAAGATCTGCATCAACACCGCGGCGGGCTGTATTCTGCTGGCGCTGTCGAACCTGCTCGCACCGCTGACGGGGCTGTACATCGACATCACCTTCCTGCACGGATGTCTGGTGGGCTTTTTCGGGCTGCCGGGCTATGTGCTGGCCGTACTGCACCAGTTGTTTTTCTGAGCAGTTGGAGGAAATCATTCCTCCAACTGCTTCTTCATCTCCAGATACTGCGTTTCCAGACCTGACCAGAGGGAAAACAGCGTCTGATATTCCTCCAGCGCCAGATTCATCCGCGCATCTTCGTAGGAAACACCCTCGCGCACCAACTGCTTCAGGTGCTCCCGCGCAGCCTCTACCTCAATACCGACACTGTACAGCCTTGCCGCCGTCCGCAGCAGCAGATCATTCGTCTGTTCCATGTTTTTCTCCCTATCTATTATGGCAAACTGTACTTTTATTTTAATTCATTCTAATTATAATGGCAATATGCTATTGTTGATTGTTTTAAGAAAAAACACCATCCGGTACAATATAGAGAAACTTGAACTTGGATGGTGGCGCGCATGGTACAAAAAGAAGTGGACTACGAAAAGCTCGGTCAGCGAATCCGCAGACTGCGCGTTCAGCACGGGCTGACGCAGGCGGAGCTGAGCGCCATGGTCGGCTGCTCCAACAACTATCTGAGCCACATTGAAACTGCGCAGTGCAAGCTCTCCCTGTCCATGCTCCTGCGTCTGGCGCTTGCGCTGGGCGAAAGCACAGATTATTTTCTGCTCGACACGCCCTATGCGCCGCCCAGTGCGATCATCGACCGGGAAATCGCCGGAAAGCTGGAAAAATGCCGTCCCGCGACGCTGCTCGCCGCTTCGGAGATGCTCGACGTTCTGCTGCGGCAGCAGGAGCAGCTCACGGATGAAAATTGATCGCGCGGCTTTTCCCATGGAACTTTTCTTACGTGGTTTCGTCAAATCTCAGGCATCAACATTTTTGGAGGTACACACAAATGAAAAAAGTATTTGCCATGCTGCTGTGTGCAGCGCTTCTGTTCTCTCTGGCCGCCTGCGCGAGCAAGGGCAACGAGCCCGGTAGCAGCAACGGCGTCGATCCCCTGACCCTTTTGCAGACCGTCTGGAACAGCCACAGCGAAGATGAGAAGTTTGCCGTTTCCGGCGGCGACCTGTCCCCGGAGCACATGAAGGAGGATGAGCCTGGCGTCTTTTCCATCAGCGACGCTTCCGAGCTTGACCGTGAGCTTGGCTTCCCGGAGGCTGAGGTTTCCAATATCACGGCTGCCGCTTCCCTTGTCCACATGATGAACGCCAATACCTTCACCTGCGGCGCCTTCCAGCTCAAGGACGGCGTGGACGCCGCGGCGCTTGCCAAGAAGGTCGAGCAGAACATCCAGAGCCGCCAGTGGATGTGCGGCTTCCCGGATAAGCTGGTCATTGCTTCCGCCGGCGGCTGTCTCGTCGTGCTCTTCGGCGCGGAGGATCTGCTCGATACCTTCTGCGGAAAGCTGTCTGCCGCCTATTCCGACACCACGGTTCTGGCCGACGCTCCCATCGCATAATGCTCTTTTCGAGTATTCCTTTTCTGTACGTTTTTCTCCCCGCGACGCTGCTGCTCTATTTTGCGGCGCCGCGGCGGATGAAAAACGCCGTCCTGCTGCTTTGCAGTCTGGTCTTTTACGGCTGGGGCGAGCCGAAATACCTGCTTCTGATGCTCTTTTCCATCGCACAGGGGTATCTGTTCGGTTTGCTGATTGAAAAATACCGCGGCAAGACGCGGTCTACCGTCTTTTTCTGGCTCAGCATTGCGCTGAGCCTTCTTTTGCTGGCCTACTTTAAGTATGCAGACTTCTTTCTTGATTCCTTCCGGGCCGTCACGGGGCTTTCCGTCCCGGCGCTGCAAATTGCCCTGCCCATCGGCATCAGCTTCTATACCTTCCAGATTTTGAGCTATGTCGTGGACGTGCGGCGCGGGGATGCGCCCGCGCAGAAAAATCCCATTGATCTGGCGACCTATATCGCCATGTTCCCCCAGCTCATCGCCGGACCCATCGTCCGTTATACGGACGTAGCGGCGCAGCTTCGCGCCCGCACACATACACGCGCAGGTGCGGCGGCGGGGACGCAGCGCTTCGTGCTGGGGCTTGCCAAGAAGATTCTGATTGCCAACGTGCTGGGGCAGCTCGTGCAGCAGTTCCAGACGGCACAGAATCCGGACACGCTTTTTCACTGGCTCTACGCCGTGGGCTTCATGCTGCAAATCTACTTTGATTTCTCGGCCTACAGCGACATGGCCATCGGCCTTGGAGCAATCTTCGGCTTCCGCTTTTCGGAGAACTTCAATTATCCCTACTGCTCGGCCAGCATCACGGAATTCTGGCGGCGGTGGCACATCTCCCTCGGCTCGTGGTTCCGCGACTATGTCTATATCCCGCTGGGCGGCAGCCGCGTGGGCAAATGGAAGCTGCTGCGCAATCTCCTGCTCGTTTGGGCGGCGACCGGGCTCTGGCACGGCGCAGCATGGAACTTTGTCCTGTGGGGGCTGTTTTACGCCGTCCTGCTGATTGCGGAAAAATTTACCCTTCTGCCGAGACTGCAAAAGCATCCCGCCCTCGGCCGCGTGTATACGCTGCTTTTCGTTCTGCTGGGCTTCGTGCTGTTTGACGCGCCGACGCTTTCCGCGGCAGGCTCCCGCATTGCCGGGCTTTTCGGCGGCGCAGGAGCAGTCGCGGGCGTGCAGAGCCTCTACTATCTCAAAAGCTACGCCGTCGTGCTGCTTCTGGCCGTGCTCGGTGCGACGCCGCTTCCCAAGCGTCTGCTTGCCCGTCTGCGGAAAAACCGCGTCTGCGGCGTGCTTCTGGACGTGCTGGAGCCCGTCGTGCTGGTCGCGCTGCTGGCGCTCTGCACGGCCTACCTGATTGACGGCTCCTTCAATCCCTTCCTGTATTTCCGTTTCTGAGGAGGCCGGTATGAAAGAAAAAATCAAGGAATTTCTGCTTCTGATTCTGACGGCCTCCTTCGTGCTGGGCTTTGCCGTCTGGCGCGTCTGCAAGCCGGACGATGCAGAATTCCTCGCCGAGCGGCGCAAGCTGACGCAGGCGCCGGCACTGACGACGCAAAACATCCTCTCCGGGCGTTTCATGACGGATTTTGAAAGCTACACCCTCGATCAGTTTCCCCTGCGCAGCGAATTTCGCACGCTCAAGGCGCTCTTTGCAACAAACGTCCTGCGTCAGAGCGACAACAACGGCCTGTATCAGGAGCGCGGTTATCTTTCCAAGCTGGACTACCCGCTGAACGAAAGCTCCGTAGAAAACGCCGCAGCGCGCTTTCAGGCGGTCTATGACGCCTATCTCAGCGGAAGAAAAATCTATCTCGCCGTCGTTCCGGACAAGAACTATTACACCTCCGCTTCCTATCCCAAAATGGACTACGCCGCATTAACGGCGCTGCTGGCGGAAAAAATGCCCTATGCCGGCCAGATTGATCTCACCTCCGATCTGACGCTCGAAAGCTACTACCGCACCGACCCGCACTGGAAGCAGGAGGCGCTGCTCCCGGCAGCGCGGACGATTCTGGAGGCGATGGGCGGAGCGCAGAAGGACAGCTACCGTACCGTCCGGCTGGACACGCCGTTTTACGGCTCCTACGCCGGGCAGTCGGCCCTGCCGTGCAGTCCGGACGAGCTGAACTATCTGACGAGCGACACACTGGAGGCCTGCCGGGTCTATGACTACGAAACGGATGCGGAAATTGGCGTCTACAATCTGCCGGCCGCGCAGGGACGTGACGGCTACGAGCTGTTTCTCTCCGGATCAAAGTCCCTGCTGACGATAGAAAATCCGAACGCACGCACACAGAAGGAGCTTGTCATTTTCCGCGATTCCTACGGAAGCAGCATCGCGCCGCTGCTTGTCGAGGGCTATGCGAAGGTCACGCTGGTTGATATCCGCTATCTTGCGCCGGAGCGGCTCGGCCGCTTCGTAAAATTCACGGATCAGGACGTGCTGTTTCTCTACAGCGCCTCGGTTCTGAACAACAGCAGCACGCTGAAGTAGGGAACGGCTGCGCTAAAGACCATTCCCTACGTGCCGATTCTGAAACTCGCCTGCATTTTACGTGCCGATTTGGAAACTTGCCTACGTTTTACGTGTTGATTCTAAATTTTCTCCGCGCTCGTAGGGAACGGCCTTGGCCGTTCCGCGTGTAGGCACTCGCAATAATGAAAATGCCATCAGCGGTGCGGTCAAGACCGCACCCTACGAGATGATTTGAGATTCCGGCTGCATCCGTAGAAAACGGGCTTCTGCGCAGCCCTTGGCAGTTCTGCTGCCTTAGGGATGCGGCATGCCCCTTGCGGGTAGGCCGTTCCATGTGTAGGCACCGGCGATAACGGAAATGCCATCAGTAATGGTACGCACCAATGGCTCCCCTGTGTAAGGGGCCGCGAAGCGTTGGCGCGGTAGTGAATGATATGCCGGTGGCATATCAGAGCCGCGCCGTGACCGAGCCGCAGCGAGACCTGTCAGCCGTAAGGCTGACTGAGGGGTTGTAAATATTCTAGTCATATTTAATGGATTGTTCCGTCAACCCCTCCGGCGCTTCGCGCCACCTCCCCTTACACAGGGGAGGCTTTAAGGCCGCACCCTACAGATACCCTGATCTCCGCCCATCATGCCTTTCCCAACGCCAAAAAATCAAAAAAATTTTTCATCTCCCCGGAATGCTTGTACGTTTCACGGCAATCCGGGGCTTTTCTTTTTATAATAATGTATAAGCCTTGCTTTTTCGGCAGGTTTGTGATAAAATTTTGAATGAAAAAGTATCATGGAAAGGAGTCGGCCATGTATTCCAACGCCTATGTCTGGTCGCGCGTTTTGTCGTATCTGGAGCAGCATTCCCCGGCTGTCGCAGTGTCATCTTATTTTGACGACGCAGAGGTCGTGGAGCTGAGCGAATCGAAGCTGGTCATTTATTCCCCGTCCCCCTTCCGCAAGGACGTCATTCTCAACCGTTACACCGAGCTGATTCGTCAGGCCATGCAGGAGCTGTTCCAGACGGACGTGGAGCTGATCGTGCTGGACGAGGACGAGCTTCCCCAGTACACCATGACCAAGCGCAAGCGCACCTTCGTAGAGTTCAACTCCCAGTACACCTTCGACACCTTTGTGGTCGGCTCGTCGAACAAGCACGCCTTTTCTGCGGCGGAGGCCGTCGCGGAGGAGCGCACCACCGCGTATAACCCGCTGTTCATCTACGGCCAGTCCGGCCTCGGCAAGACGCACCTGCTGTACGCCATCGCCAACCGCATCCAGCAGAAGCACCCGGATTACAACATTGTCTACATCAAGGGCGACCAGTTCATCAATGAGTTTCTCGAAGCGCTGCGCATCGGCAAAAACTTTGAATTTCGCGATAAATACCGCAACGCCGACCTTTTTCTGATCGACGATATTCAATTTATCGCCGGTAAGAACTCCACGCAGGAGGAATTCTTCCATACCTTCAACGCGCTCTACGAAAACAAGTGCCAGATCGTCCTGACCTCCGACCGCGTGCCGGGAGACATGGCTCTCTTGGAGGACCGCCTGCGCACCCGCTTCGAATGGGGTCTGATCGTAGACATTCAGCCGCCCGATTACGAAACGCGCTGGGCCATTACGAAAAACAAGGCGATGTCCCTTGGTCTTGAAATGCCGGACGAGGTCTGCGGCTACATCGCCGAGAACATCACCAATAATGTCCGCCAGATCGAAGGCACGGTCAATAAAATCAAATGCTATCACGATCTGGACGGCATGAAGATGGACATCGCCAACGTTTCCCGCGCGATCAAGGATATGTACAAGGGCAAGGCCCAGACCGTCCCGACGCCGGAGCTGATCATCAGCGAGGTCTGCCGCTTCTACTCCATTGAGGAAAGCACCCTGCGCAGCACCCAAAAGAACAAGGGCACGGCCGAGGCGCGGCAGATCGCCATGTACCTCATCCGCAAGCTGACGAATCTGTCGCTGCCGGACATCGCCAAGGAATTCGGCAAAAATCACACCACCGTCCTCTACAGCCTCCGCCGCGTCGAGCAGGACCTCGGCAACAGCACGAACGGGCTTCAGGACAACATCCGCGACATCACCGCGAACATCAATTCGAGGCTGTGATTTTCTGCACAGCTGCCTGTGCAGATGTGCGGTACTTTTCTGTGCAGAACCTGTTTTGGAATTTTTTGAAAAGAAGCTGTCAATAACTCTATTAAATCTGCACAGCCGCCTGTGAATTGAAAAGCCTTGCGGCTCTAAGCGATTCTTGGGTTTTGCACATAACTTTCGACTATTAACACTAATACTGAAAAGAATCCTTCCTATCTTCTAGATAGAGAGAAAGCGAGGAACGATATGAAGTTTACCTGTGAAAAAGCGCTGCTCACGAGCGCGATCTCTCTGGCTGCGAGAACCGTCGCGCAGAAGAGCACCATCCCCTGTCTGGAGGGTATCTTTGTCCGTGCCGGCGTGTCGCTTCAACTGACGGGCTACAATCTGGAAACGGGCATTACCGTGCGCGTCGGCGCGCAGGTGCTGGAGGCCGGCTCCTGCGTCATGCCCGCGCGGCTGTTCTTCGACATCGTGCGCAAGCTGCCGGACGAGGAGGTCTGCGTCAGCGTGGACGACGAGCTGCATGTTTCCATCCGCGGCGGCGCTTCCTCCTTCCAGATCACGGCCATGGATCCGGACGATTATCCCGATCTTCCGGAGGTCGATTCCGAGAAGGCCGTTTCCCTGCCGCAGCACGTGCTGCGCGAGATGATCGGCGGGACGATTTTCTCCGTTTCTGAAAATCAGGCGCGCCCCGTGCATACAGGCTGCCTGATGGAGGTCAAAAACGACTGCATCAATATGGTCGCGGTGGACAGCTTCCGTCTGGCGCGGCGGACGTATTTCAGCGAAGAGCCCTTCGGGCAGGAGCTGAAGTTCGTCGTTCCTGCGTCGGGTCTGAAGGAGGTCGAGAAAATTCTCGAGGACAGCGACGAGCCCGTCCGCTTCACGCTGGGCGCGAAGCACATTCTTTTCGAGATCGGCGACGCGACCCTTGTCTGCCGCATCCTCGAGGGCGAATTCATCGACTGGCGGCGCGTCGTGCCGGCCAACAGCCAGACCATCCTGACGGCGAACGTCGCGGAGCTGACCAGCTCCATCGAGCGTGTCGGCCTGATCGTTTCGGAGAAGGTCAAGAGCCCCGTGCGCTGCGTGTTCGGCGAGAATACTGCGGATTTCCGCACGTCCAACACCATCGGCTCCGCGCATGACACCTGCCCCATCGCCGGAAACGGCGGCGAGCTGGAGATCGGCTTCCAGTGCCGGTATCTGCTCGATGCGCTGCGCGCCGTACCGGACGAGGAGGTCACGCTGGAGCTGCAGAACGGCCTGAGTCCCGTCGTCTTTACCCCCTGCGACCGCACGAAGCCGACCTTTGCCTATATGGTCCTGCCCGTCCGCCTGCGCAACGCCTGAGCGGGGGAAAAACAGAATTTCGGCTGTAATAATGTGGCGGTTTGAAAATTTGCCTGCGTTTTACGTACCGGTTCAAAATCCCACCCGCACCCGTAGGGAACAGTCTTCTGCGCAGCCCTTGGCAGCTCTGCTGCCTTAGGGATGCGGCGTGCCCCTTGCGGGTAGGCCGTTCCGCGTGCAGGCACTTGCAATGACGGAAATGCCAGCAGCGGAATGGTCAAGACCATTCCCTACGTACCAATTCGGAAATCTGCCTGCGTTTAACGTGATAACTCAAAATCCCGCTGACACCCGTAGGGAACGGCCTTGGCCGTTCCGCGTGCAGGCACTTAAAATTTCCCTGCATTTTCCAAAATCCCACGAAAAGAGGAACCCCAATGAAAGTTCGAGTACGGCGCGTTTCCGCCGAACGGATCTCCGTCCCGATCACGACGGAATTTATCAAGCTGGAGAGCTTCCTGAAGCTGGCCAACGCCGCCGGCTCCGGCGGTATGGCGAAAAACTTCATCCAGAACGGCGAGGTCGAGGTCAACGGCGAGACCTGCACGATGCGCGGCAAGAAGCTGCGCCCCGGCGACAGCGTCCGCTTTGACGGCGCGGAATATCTGGTCGCGGATGCAGCTCAATAGCCTTTCTCTGCGGGACTTCCGCAATTACCGCGAGTCGCGGGCGGATTTTGTCCCCGGTGTGAATCTGCTCGTCGGCGGCAACGCCAACGGTAAGACGAATCTTCTGGAAGCAATTTATTACCTCTCGGCCGGGCGTTCCTTCCGCACGCGCAAGGAGCAGGAGCTCATCCGCTTCGGCGCGGAGTTCGCGGAGCTTTCCGCCGGGGCGTTCGCGCAGGAGCGGGAGCAGACCCTGCGCGCGGTGCTGTTTTCCGGGCGGCGGCCGCGCCAGCTCTGGCTCAACGGTGTAAAGCAGAGGGCTATCGCGGAATTCGCGGGCGTCCTGCATACCGTGCTGTTCTGCCCGGAGGACCTTCTGGTTCTGAAAAAGGGCGCCGCGCCCCGGCGCAAGCTGCTCGATGCCATGATCTGCCAGCTCCGGCCGAATTACGAGGCCGCGCTGACGGAATATCAGCGGCTGCTGGAACAGAAATCGGCGCTGCTGCGCGCGCAGTATGAAACGCCGGGACTTCTGGACGTCCTGCCGGAGTACAATGCGCGCATGGCGCAGGTCGGCGCGCTGGTGATCTCTTACCGCGCACGGTATCTGAAATCCTTACAGGTGGCTTCTTCGGCTTATCATGCGGAGTTTTCCGGCGGCGCGGAAGCGCTCACGCTGGACTATCACACCGTGTCCAATATCGACGACCCCTTTGCCCCGCCGGAAACGCTGCGCGCGCAGCTCCGGGCGCATCAGGAGAGCCACGCGCGGGCGGAGCTGGAGAGCGGACAGTGCCTCTCCGGGCCGCATAAGGACGATTTTGAAGCGGCGATCAACGGTCTGTCCGTCGCGGCCTTTGCCTCTCAGGGGCAGACGCGCACTGCGGCGATTTCTATCAAGCTGGCCGAGCGCGAGCTGCTGCGGCGCGATGCCGGAGAGGAGCCGGTGCTGCTGCTGGACGACGTTTTGTCCGAGCTGGATGCCGAGCGGCAGGACTTTGTGCTCAATCAGCTCAAAACCGGGCAGGTGTTCATCACCTGCTGCGAAACCGACCGGCTGACAAAGCTGGGACAGGTGCTGACCGTCAAAGACGGCGCGATCGGAGGTTAAGCATGTATTTATCCATCGGCGGCGATATGGCCGTGCGCGACCGCGCCGTGATCGGCATTTTTGATCTGGACAACACGACCTATTCCAAGCGGACGCGCGAGCTGCTGCGGCGCGCGGAGGAGCTGGGCGGCGTGGTGGACGTGTCCGGCGAGCTGCCGAAGAGCTTCGTCCTGACGGAGGAATTCGGCATGGAGCGCGTCTATCTGACGCAGTTCAATGCCGCCGCGCTGGAAAAGCGCCTGAAACGGGGATAGGGATAATTTGTAATCCCATCCGCACCCGTAGGGAACGCTCTTGAGCGTTCCGTGTGTAGGCAGCGGCGATAATGATAATGCCAGCAGCGGAATGGTCAAGACCATTCCCTACGCGCCGGTTTGGAAATCTGTCTACGTTTTGCGCACTGGTTTGAAATTTCATCTGCATCTGTAGGGAACGCTCTTCTGCGCAGCCCTTGGCAGCTTTGCTGCCTTAGGGATGCGGCGTGCCCCTTGCGGGCAGACTGTTCCGCGTGTAGGCACCCACGATGACGAAACTGCCAACAGCGGTGGCACGCACCAAGGCCCCCTTGTGTAAGGGGAGCTGTCAGCCGCGAGGCTGACTGAGGGGTTGTAAATATTCTGATATTTAACAGACTGTCATGTCAACCCCTCCGGCGCTTCGCGCCACCTCCCCTTACACAGGGGAGGCTTTGGGCTGGTTCCACCGTGCAGGCACCTGCGATGACGAAAATGCCAGCGGCGGAATGGTCAAGACCATTCCCTACGTACAGATTCGGAAATCTGCCCACGCTTTTTTTACCACGAAACTGCCATCTTCCCCGGAAGCCCTCGCGGCCGGCGGAAAATGTGAATGATAAGGAGAATCTGAATGTCTGAAGAACTGCTCAATACCAAGGTAGAACAGGAATATGACGCCTCACAAATTCAAGTTCTGGAAGGCTTGGAGGCGGTGCGCAAGCGCCCCGGTATGTATATCGGCTCGACCTCGTCGAGCGGTCTGCATCACCTCGTCTATGAGATCGTGGACAACGCCATCGACGAGGCGCTTGCAGGCTACTGCAAGCACATCGTTGTGACGATCAACCCCGGCGATACCATCACCGTTGAGGACGACGGCCGCGGCATCCCCGTGGACATCCAGGCGCAGACCGGCCGGCCGGCGCTGGAGGTCGTCTATACCGTCCTGCACGCAGGCGGCAAATTCGGCGGCGGGGGCTATAAGGTTTCCGGCGGTCTGCACGGCGTGGGCGCGTCGGTTGTCAACGCGCTGTCCGAATGGCTGGAGGTGGAGGTTCATAAAGAGGGCAAGATCTATCAGATGAGGTTCTCCCGCGGCCATATCACGCAGGAAATGCGCGTGATCGGCAACACGGACAGACACGGCACCATTGTCACCTTCAAGCCAGACCCCGAGATGTTCGACACGCTGGTCTATGACTATGAAATCCTGCATACCCGGATGCGCGAGCAGGCCTTCCTGAATGCCGGCCTGCATATCACCATTCGCGATGCGCGCACCGAGGACGGACCGTCCGACGCCATGTGCTATGAGGGCGGCATCCGTGAATTCGTCCTCTGGCACAACCGCCACAAGACGGCGCTGCACGAGGAGGTCATCTACATCGCGGGCGCGAAGAACAACGCCGAGGCCGAGGTCGCGATGCAGTACAACGACGCTTATAACGAAACCATCGTTTCCTTTGCCAACAACATCCACACGCCGGAGGGCGGTATGCATGAAACGGGCTTCAAGACGGCTCTGACACGCGTTCTGAACGCCTACGGCATGAAAACGGGCATCATCAAGACCGACGCCGACAAGGTATCCGGCGAGGACTGCCGCGAGGGGCTGACCGCAGTCATCTCCGTCAAGCTGACGGACGCGCAGTTCGAGGGTCAGACCAAGGCAAAGCTCGGCAACGCCTACATCCGCACGCTGGTCGACAGCATCGTCAACACGCAGCTCACGGAGTATTTCGAGGAGCACCCTGCCGTCGCGCGAACGGTCCTCGACAAGGCCATGACCGCCAACCGCGCCCGCGAGGCCGCGCGCAAGGCGCGCGAATCCATCCGCCGCAAGACCGCCCTCGGCGGCGCGGCCATGCCGGACAAGCTGCGCGACTGCAACGAAACCGATCCCTCCCTCACCGAGATCTACATCGTCGAGGGCGACTCCGCAGGAGGCTCCGCCACACAGGGACGCGACTCGCGTTTTCAGGCCATCCTGCCGCTCTGGGGCAAGATGCTCAACGTGGAGAAGGCCAGAGAGGACAAGGTCATCGGCAACGATAAGCTCCAGCCCGTCATCACCGCGCTGGGCGCCGGCATCGGTGAGGACTTCAACCTCGATAGGCTCCGCTATCACAAGATCGTCATCATGGCCGATGCCGACGTTGACGGCGCGCACATCCGCACGCTGCTTCTGACCTTCTTCTTCCGCTTCATGCGGCCGCTCATCGAGCAGGGCTATGTCTATTCCGCCGTGCCGCCGCTTTACAAGCTCACGCGCGGCAAGAACACCACACGTGTCGCCTATTCCGATGAGGAGCGCGACGCCATCTCCGCCGAGCTGCGCGGCGGTAATCCCAATGTCAATATCGGCATCAGCCGCTTCAAGGGTCTGGGCGAGATGAACCCCCACGAGCTGTGGGAAACGACCATGAACCCTGAAACCCGCACGCTGCGCCGCATCTGTCTGGAGGATGCCATCAAGGCCGACGAGACCTTTGCGCTTCTCATGGGCGAGAAGGTCGAGCCGCGTAAGGAATACATCGAGCAGAACGCGCGCTACGTCGCGAATCTGGACTATTAAGGAGGAGAGCGTTTGGCACACCATAAGAAGGATTACAAGCCGGAGGATATTCTCTATCCCCAGCAGAACATCGTCACCTCCGAGCTTGTCCATGAAATGACCACCAGCTACATGGAATACGCGATGTCCGTCATTGTCGGGCGCGCCCTGCCGGACGTGCGCGACGGCCTGAAGCCCGTGCATCGCCGCATCCTGTACGCCATGTATGAAGACGGCCTGACCTCCGACCGGCCGTTCAAGAAGTCCGCCACCTGCGTGGGCGACGTGCTGGGTAAGTATCACCCCCATGGCGACCAGAGCGTCTATGACGCCCTTGTGCGTCTGGCGCAGGACTTTTCCATGCGCTATATGCTCGTCGACGGCCACGGAAACTTCGGCTCCGTCGACGGCGACCCCCCCGCGGCCTACCGTTATACCGAGGCGCGCCTGAGCAAGATCTCCAATGAGATGCTGCGTGATCTGGACAAGGACACCGTGGACTGGGACCCCAACTTCGACGAAAGCCGCAAGGAGCCGCGCGTGCTGCCCAGCCGCTTCCCCAATCTGCTGGTCAACGGCTCGTCCGGCATCGCCGTCGGCATGGCAACGAACATCCCCCCGCACAATCTGCGCGAGGTCATCAATGCCTGCCTGTGTATTCTGGACAATCCCGAAGCGACTCTCGCAGACCTCATGGAGCACATTCAGGGGCCGGACTTCCCCACCCGCGCGCTCATTCTGGGCCGTGCGGGCATCCGCGCCGCCTATGCCACCGGCCGTGGCCGCGTGACCATGCGCGCCCGGACGGATTTTGAGGAATTCGGCCAGAACCGCACCCGCATTATCGTCCATGAGATCCCCTATCAGGTCAATAAGCGGATGCTCATCAAGTCCATGGCAGATCAGGTCAATGACAAGCGCCTCGACGGCATCTCCGACATCCGCGACGAATCCGACCGCACCGGTATGCGCATCGTCATCGAGCTCAAGCGCGAGGCGAATCCGCAGGTCGTTCTGAACCGTCTGTTCGCGCAGACGCAGCTGCAAACCACCTTTGCGGTGAATATGCTGGCGCTCGTCAAGAACCAGAGCCAGCCGAAGGTCCTCACCCTCCGCGAAATTCTGGATGAATATCTTTCCTATCAGGAAGAGATCATCATCCGCCGCACGCGCTACGACCTGCGTAAGGCGCAGGAGCGCGCCCATCTTTTGGAGGGTCTGCTCATCGCGCAGGACAACATCGACGAGGTCATCCGCATCATCCGCACCAGCTATGACAACGCCAAGGAAAATCTGATGCAGCGCTTCGGTCTGGACGACGTGCAGGCGCAGGCGATCCTGGATATGCGCCTGAAGGCCTTGCAGGGCCTCGACCGCGAGAAGCTCCAGAATGAGTACAAGGAGCTGGAGGAGCGCATCGCCTATTTCCAGCGCGTGCTGGGCGACATGGAGCTTGTCAAGGGCATCCTGAAGGACGAGCTGACCGAGATCCGCGACAAGTACGGCGACGACCGCCGCACGGAAATTCAGGACGTCGAGGACGAGATCGACATTGAGGACCTCATCGAGGAGGAGGACTGCTGCTACACACTGTCCAACGCCGGCTACATCAAGCGGATGCCCGTGGATACCTACCGCACCCAGCGGCGCGGCGGCCGCGGTGTTTCCGGTCAGAGCCTGAAGGAAGAGGACTATGTGAAAAACCTCTTCATCGCCTCCACGCATGACTACGTCCTGTTCTTCACGAACCGCGGACGGGTGCATCGCAAGAAGGGCTACCTCATCCCGGAGGCCGGGCGCACTGCGCGCGGCACGAACATCGTCAACATCCTGCCGCTGGAGCCGGACGAGCGCGTCACGGCGATGCTCCTGACCCGTGAATTCCCGGACAACGAATATCTCGCCATGGTCACGAGAAACGGCACGGTCAAGCGTTTGCAGCTCAGCGCGGTCTACACCGCGCGCAAGGCGGGCATCCGCGTGCTCTCTCTGGACGAGGGCGACGAGCTGATCGGCGTGATGCGCACGTCGGGCAGCGATAATCTGCTCATTGCGACGAAAAACGGCATGGCCATCTGCTTTGCCGAAACGGACGTGCGTCCCATGGGCCGCGACGCGGCCGGCGTGCGCGGCATCCGCCTCGGCGCGGACGACTGCGTCATCGGCGCGGCGGTTGCGGAGCCGGGCAAGACCCTGCTCACCGTCACCGAAAACGGCTACGGCAAGCGCACCCCGGTCGAGAGCTACCTGCGCGGCGACGAGGTACAGGGCCGCGGCGGCAAGGGTATGCGCAACTACCGCCTGACGGATAAGACCGGCCCGGTCGCGGGCGCGGCGGTCGTGTCCGATTCGGACGACATCATGCTCATCGAGTCCGGCGGCGTCATCCTGCGCACCCCGGCCGGCAGCATCAATATCTACGGCCGCGACACGCAGGGCGTCATCCTGATGCGCGTGGAGGCCGGCAGCCGCCTGATCGCCGTCCAGAGCGTCGAGGGCGATCTGGAGGAGGAATAAGATGGAGCCGAGCTTTGTAGTAAAAACCAAGCTGGACAAAAATGCCCAGCTTGAGGCCTCCCGCGGCGCGGGCAGCAGGTTCGCCCGCATCCTGACCTATGTCCTTCTGGGCATCGCGGTGGTGCTGATCGGCGTGATGATCTATCTTTTCATCGCCGACGGCAGCATGAAGAATATCTTCATCGTGCTCCTGCTGCTGGCGGGCCTTGCCTACCTCGTCTATAACCAGTTTTTTGCGCCCAAGCGTGCGCTGCAAAAATGGGAGGACGGCATGGTCAAAAACTACGGCGTGAAGGAAATTCACCTGACCACCGAGTTCTACGACCTCATCTTCGTGCAGTCCAACGACATCACGGAGGAACCGATCGAGGAGGGCTTCTCCGGCATCAACGATTTCCGCGAAACGGAGCATCTGTTCCTGCTGCAATGCAGGCACCAGAAGTGGTTTTTCGTCGATAAGGCGGGCTTCACCGTGGGAACGCCGGAGCAGTTCCGCGCGTTCTTCACCGAGCGGCTGAAAAAGTAGGAGGCGCGGCATGGCATTTTCCTTTCTCAAGCGCCCGGCCGGCAATAAAAAGCTGGGCATTTATGTCCACATCCCATTCTGCAAGAGCAAGTGCGAATACTGCGATTTCTACTCCCTCGGCGGCAGCCGCGACCGCCATGTGACCGACGACTATTTGCAGGCGCTGGCCGACCATATCAAGGAATCCGGCCGTCTTGCGCCGGAGCACGTGGTCGATACGGTCTATTTCGGCGGCGGCACGCCCAGCTTCTTCGGCGCGGAGAATCTGGAGAAAATTCTTGACGAGATTCAGCGCCGCTTCCGCCTCGACGCGGACGCGGAGCTCACACTGGAGGCCAATCCCGACAGCGTGACGAACCAGTCGCTCAAAAAGCTCCTGCGCGCGGGCTTCAACCGCATTTCCATCGGCGTCCAGTCCGACGACGACGAGATGCTCAAGAAGCTCGGCCGCCCGCACACCTATGAGCAGGCGCGGCAGGCGGTGCAGCGGGCGCGTGAGGCCGGCTTTGCCAATGTGTCGGTCGATCTGATGTACGGCCTGCCCAATCAGACCCTCACCGCTTGGAAGGAAACGGTCGAAAACGTCCTGACGCTCAAGCCCGACCACCTCTCGGCCTACGCCCTGCGCGTCGAGGAGGGCACGCCCCTGTGGGGCTACCGCGACTGCGCCAATCTGCCGGACGACGACCGGCAGGCGGATATGTATCTTTCGGCCTGCCGTATCCTGCGCGACTATGGCTACGAGCACTATGAGATTTCCAATTTTGCCAAGCCGGGCTTCGCCTCGCGGCACAATCTGAAATACTGGAATCTGGATGAATATCTGGGCTTCGGCCCCTCGGCGGCCTCGGATTTCGGCGGCAAGCGCTTCAGCGCGGTGGCCGATCTGCGCGGCTATATCGACGGAATCCGCCAGCACGGCACCATCCTGCGCGAGTGCGATACCATCCCCATGCGCGAGCGCGCGGGGGAATACGTGATGCTGCGCCTGCGCACAAGCCTCGGCATTGAGGAAAAGGAGTATGAAACCCGCTTCCTCATGCCCTTCAAGCCGCTCGAAACGCTCCTGACCCGCTTCCAGACCCGCGGCTACACCGAGAAGCTGGAGGACGGCCGCTGGGTGCTGACGGAGCAGGGCTGGCTGGTGTCGAATCAGATCATCATCACGCTCAATGAAGCGCAGGAGCGCTCCACCCCGCTGGCAAAGAAGCGGTGACGGTGCGCACCAGTAATGATGATGTAGGGAACGGGCTTCTGCGCAGCCCTTGGCGGCTTTGCCGCCTTAGGGATGCGGCGTGCCCCTTGCGGGTAGCCCGTTCCGCGTGCAGCTACCGGCATCCAAAACCCCGCCCGCGAAACATCCCCCTTTCCACCGTTTTTTGCGGGGCTTGCAATGTAGGAAATCCTGTGATATAATCAGCAGCGTTCAAGTATTGTCGAGGGAGATTCCCTTTTCAATCCATAAGAAAAACAAAGAATGTACGAATTTCAAAACGGAGGTAACATTCTATGGCAAATCAGAAACCCCTGGTCGGCGCGGCCATCATCGGCCAGTCCGGCGGCCCTTCCGCAGTCATCAACGCCAGCGCCTACGGCGTCATCAAGACTGCCCTTGAGAGCGAAAGCATCACCACCGTTTACGGCGCGTTCCACGGCATCGTCGGCGTTCTGAACGACCGCCTGATGATCATGGACAAGGAGGATCCAAAGGAGCTGGAAAAAATGCTCTACACCCCGTCCTCTGCCCTCGGCTCCTGCCGCTATAAGATCGCCGATCCCGACGCGGACGACACCGACTACAAGCGCATCCTTGAGATCTTCAAGAAGTACAATGTCCGCTATTTCTTCTACAACGGCGGCAACGACTCCATGGACACCTGCAACAAGATCAACCGCTATATGCAGAAGGTCGGTTACGAGTGCCGCGTGTTCGGTGTGCCCAAGACCATAGACAACGACCTCTTTGGCACGGACCACTGCCCCGGCTTCGCCTCCGCGGCCAAGTACCTCGCCACCTCCG
>CAKUMR010000004.1 GCA_934667865.1 uncultured Oscillospiraceae bacterium
GGTTATACATAGCTGCTTCGTTATTATTGTGCTTACGATACGGTGTGAGATTCAACATAATCAATTCCTCCAATTCAGGCTCCCCACGGTTCCCCGTGGGTCGTTCATTTCTTTTTTCTGGCTTTATTATCCCGCCGGATTATGAACGATTCTTGCCTCAAATATGAACGAACTGTAAACAATTAGCACTCTGCGGAACAGAGTGCTAATTTGACCAGAATTACTTCGGGAGGATGACCCGGAAGGTCGAGCCCTCGCCGGGAGCGCTGTCCACCTCAATCACGCCCTGAGAAAGCTCCACGATGCGCTTGACCAGCGCGAGGCCAAGGCCGTTTCCCATGGAGCGGCGCGAGGTGTCGCCCTGATAGAACTTCTCAAAAATATGTGCCTGTACCTCCGGCGTCATGCCGCAGCCGTGGTCGCGGATGCTGACAACCACACATTCCGTCTGCTCCAGCAGGCGGATGGCGATCTCCTGCCCGGCATCGCTGAATTTGATGGCGTTTCCGATCAGATTCGTCCAGACCTGACTGAGAAGCCGCTCACAGCCGGTCACGGTCACGGGGTCGAGCACTGCATCGAAGCTGATGTCCTTCTCCGTCCACTGCGGCTCCAGCGCCACCACGGCCTGCCGGAGCTGCTCGTCCAGCCGGAAGCAGGTGCTCTGCTCGGAGAGGGATTTGCTCTCCATCTTGGAAAGCAGCAGAATATTTCCGACCAGTGTGGAAAGCCGGTGCGTGTTGAAAAGAATTTTGTTCAGATATTCCTCCCGCTCGACGTGAGAGAGCGCACTGTCCTGCAAAAGCATAGCATAGCCCTCGATGGCCGTCAGTGGCGTTTTGAATTCATGGGAAACGTTGGCGATGAAATCGTTGCTGAGCGTGGAAATGCTGTTCAGCTCCCGCACCATGGCGTTGAAGTTGCGGAAGGTGGTCTGTACCTCCTCCATCTTGCTGGAATCCTCGACGGTGATCGTGTAATTTCCGCGCGCGACCTCCTTGGAGGCGTTGCTGAGCTTGACCATGGGCGCGAGGATGCGCCGACCGATGAAGTAGCTCATCAGGCCGCCGGCGACCGCCGCAGCGACCAGCAGACCCAGTAGCGCGGAGTAATTCAGCTTATGGATGACGCCAAAGCGCTGCAAGAGAAACAGCGCGCCTGCGACCGCCGCGAAGGAAAACAGGACGATCACAAAGACAATCAGCATATAATAGGTGCGCATACGCAGGGAGTATTTTCTCTGCTTCATTTTTTTACCGCCTTGTATCCGATGCCGCGAACGGTTGTGATCTCAAAATCCGGGTTCTCGCGGAAGTGGTCGCGCAGCCGGTTGATGTGGACGTCTACCGTGCGCGGGTCTGTCTGGGAATCCAAGCCCCAGATGTCGTCCATGAGCTGCTGTCGCGTGAAGATATGGCCGGGGGAGGAAACCAGCTTGTAAAGAAGCAGAAATTCCTTCTGCGGCAGAACGAGCTGACTGCTGCCGGTGCGGACGGTGAAGGAGTCAAACTCAAAGACCGTGGAGCCGATGCTCTGGCGGCGGTCGGCGACCATCTGCGCGCGGCGCAGAAGCGCCTGAATCCGCAGAACCAGCTCGTTGACGTTGATGGGCTTGACCAGATAGTCGTCCGCGCCCGCGAGGAAGCCGAACTGCATATCCTGAAAGCTGTCCTTGGCGGTGATCATCAGAATGGGAATGGTGTTTCCCGTATCGCGCAGACTGCGCACCAGTGTGTAGCCGTCCATACGCGGCATCATGATGTCCGAAACGATCAGGTCGATATATTCCTTTTCCAGAACCTCCAGTGCGGCGACACCGTCCGGCACGCCCAGGGCGGTAAAGCCGCTGCGCGTCAGCACGCGGCAGAAAAGCTGCTGCAATTCCGCGTCGTCCTCCGCAACCAGTATTTTGAACATGAGATCACCTCCGCTGGGATAAGTATAGCATACGGGACGGGGATTTGTAAAAGAAAATGTTGCCTTTTTTAACGGGAGTTTATAATCAGTTGATGTTGAGTTGATGTTCGGCGGGTATCATATTCCTGTAAAGTGAGGTGCGCTATGAAAAAGAACAGGGAAAGCCGTTTGAAAAATTACTTTGCGGGAAAGAGCAAGCTGACGATCGTCACCTACGCCGTGGTGCGTATTCTCGTGCTGGGCGTGCTGGTGCGCTCGATTTTCACGGGACAGCTGGAAAGCGTCTACACCTGCCTTCTGACGCTGTTTCTGATGTTCCTGCCCGCGATTGTATCCAGAAAGCTGCATATGCAGCTGCCGACCGGGCTGGAGGTCACGATCATTCTCTTTATTTTTGCTGCCGAAATTCTGGGTGAGCTGGCCTGCTTCTATGTCAAGGTGCCGTTCTGGGATAAGGCGCTGCACACGACGAGCGGCTTTATCTATGCGGCGGTCGGCTATTCCATGGCGGATATCCTCAACCGCGACCGCCGGACGAAGTTCGAGCTGTCGCCCATCTTCCTCGCGCTGGTGGCGTTCTGCTTCTCCATGACGATCGGCGCGCTGTGGGAGATCTTTGAATTCTCGGTGGACCGCCTGTTCATGAAGGATATGCAGAAGGATACGATCGTCCATGCGATCACCTCCGTCACGCTGGACCCGACCAACAGCAACATTCCCATCACGATCTCAGGCATCAACGACGTCGTGGTCAATGGCGAGAGCCTCGGCCTCGGCGGTTATCTGGACATCGGTCTGTACGACACTATGGGTGATCTGATCGTCAATCTGATTGGCGCGCTGGTGTTCAGCGTGATCGGCTTCTTCCATCAGAAGAGCAAGCATAGATCAAAGGTCGCGGAGATGTTTGTCCCGACCGTACAGAAGGAGGAAAACCCGGATGAGCGAGAAAGAAAAAGCGAGAATTGAACATGCGCAGCAGGCGGACACCCACCGCATCCTGACGGTGCCGAATCTGCTGAGCTTCTTCCGGATTCTGCTGATCCCGGTGATCATCTGCCTGTATTTCAAGGAACAGTACTGGTGGGCCTTCGGCCTGCTGCTCCTCTCCGGTGCGACGGACGTGGTGGACGGCTGGATCGCGCGCACCTTCCATGTGGTGTCGGATTTCGGCAAGGCGATCGACCCGGTGGCCGACAAGCTGACGCAGATCGCGCTGCTGCTGTGCCTGATGCCGATGAAATACTGGTGGATGGTGGCAATCCTGATCACCAAGGAGGCATCTATCGGCATCCTGACGCTGATCGCCCTGCGCCGCACACACAGCGTCTACAGCGCCGGCTGGTATGGTAAGATCTGCACGGTCGTGATCTATTTCTCCATGTTTGTCCTGATGCTCTGGCGCGATGCGGATCCGACCTTTGTTCTGGTGGATGCCATCGTCTGCTCTGCGCTGATCGCGCTGGCTTTTGTGCTCTACCTGATCCGCTACACGGCCATCCTGCGCGGCACGGGGGAGAAAGCGGAGGGGCAGGCATGAAGCGGCGGTTTATCGCGTTCCTTGCAACGCGGAAAACGAAATTCCGTCTGCGCCAGCGTAGGAAAAAGCGCTATTTCCGCTGCCCGGCCTGCCACGCGGTGCAGTCCGTGCCGGTCAGCGGCGGGCAGACCAAGGTGGTCTGCCACAAGTGCGGGGAGATTTTTCTGCGCCGCACCTGATAGAAAAAGTTCCAAAAGCCAAAGGCTTTTGGAACTTTTTTTGGTCGGCCTCGTCTTATCAACAAAAGGAAAAGACAGGAGGTCTGACCCATGAAACTGAAAAAATGGCTGGCGCTGGCGCTCTTTGCGGCCCTCTGCTTCCAGCTTGCGGCCTGCGCCGCGCCGGTGGATGACGATCAGAAGCCCGATGCGTCTAATGGCACATCCAAACCCGTACCCTCCGAGTCGGTCGAGCCGACCGGCTACCCCTCCGTCACCCTCACCGGAAACGGCGAGGCGCGGGAGCCGGACGCAGAATTTGCGGCGGCAAGTGCGGAATTCGCGGCGGCGCTTCTGAAAAACGCGGCAAAGGGCGAAAACACCGTGATCTCGCCCTATTCCGTCCAGCTTGCGCTGGCGATGACGGCCAACGGCGCTTCCGGAGAAACATTGGCGCAGCTGGAGCAGGTGTTCGGCCTGTCCGTGCAGCAGCTCAATGCCTATCTGCTTGCCTGCGGGCAGAAGAGCACGGAGGAATTCACCGCGGCCAACGCCCTCTGGGTGCGCGAGGATTACCCGGTCAGCGAGGACTTCCTCCAGACCGACCGCGACTACTACGGCGCGGAGATCAACTCCATCCCCTTCAGCAGCGCCACCTGCGATGAGATCAACAGCTGGGTCAATTACCAGACCAGAGGAAAGATCGAAAAGATCATCGACGAGATGGACCCGGACGCGGTGATGTATCTGGTCAATGCGCTGGCATTCAGCGCAACATGGCGGAAGGAGTATATTACCTCTGACGTCCAAAAGGAGCTTTTCCACGCCGCCTCCGGCGACACGCAGGCCGAGCTGATGTACTCCGACGAATACTGGTATCTGCGGGATGAAAACACGGTCGGCTTCCTCAAGGACTACGAAAACGACCGCTTCTGCTATGCCGTCCTGCTGCCGCAGGAGGGCACCTCGCTGGACGATTATGTCGCTTCCCTCAGCGGCGAGAAGCTGACGGCCCTGATGGCGAACGCATCGCAGGAGAAAATCCACGCCGTGATGCCGAAATTCACGACGGAGTATTCCACGGAGCTTGGCGCGGTGCTCCAGACCATGGGGGCGTCGGACGCCTTTGACAAGGATAAGGCGGACTTTTCCGCGATGTCGCCGGAGGCGAAGGAGACCCATCTGCGCATCGGCCGCGTGCTGCACAAGACCTTCTTACAGGTCAATGAAACCGGCACAGAGGCTGCCGCAGCGACCACGGTGGAGATGGTCGCGGAGTCCACTGCCATTCCGCAGGAATACAAGACCGTCCGTGTGGACCGTCCCTTTGTGTGCGGCATCTATGACCGCGAGATGCAGTGCTTCCTCTTCCTCGGCGCGATCTACACGGTCTGACCGGGAATTTTGAAACGGCAACCCACGGTTGAGTGATTTTCAACCGTGGGTGCAGACTGTCAAAAAGATCCGTAACCGTCAAAATCAGTTCCATTTTTATAGATCCACGTCTTCCCGTGGCTTGATTTATAAAAAACAGGATATTCCAAGCTTCATAGCACCAGGAGCTGTTTGATCTTCGATGATTTTGACTTACTGCGTAACTCACACCCTACCGTACCTATGTACGCCTACGGGTGTGAGTTGCTTGCCTTCCGAACTTTTTGCAGCCTGCCAGTGTGTCGAAAAGGTTTTTTCGACACGCTGAACCCACGGTTGAGATATGCTCAACCGTGGGTTGTTTGATCTTTTCCGAATTTTTAACAGACAGATGATAGACTTTTCCTTCCGAATATGGCATAGTAGGGATAGAATGAAGGAGGGAAAAGAAAATGAACGAAATGACATTGGGAAAGCGCATCATGCAGCACCGCAAGCGGCTGGGCATGACGCAGGAGCAGCTTGCCGACCGCGTGGGCGTCAGTGCGCAGGCCGTCAGCAAGTGGGAAAACGACCTGTCCTGCCCGGACATCAGCCTGCTGCCGCAGCTGGCGGAGATCTTCGGGATCACCGTCGATGAACTGCTGGGCAAGGAGCCGGCGGGCAGCACCGTCAGGACAGCCGAGCCGGTCGGGCAATCACCGTGCGAAAGTAAGAAGGAATTCCATATGGAGTGGAAGCCGAGAGAGGGCATCTGGTTTGCCGTGTACATCCTCTGCATCGGCGGGCTGCTCCTGCTGTCGGCGCTCCGGCCGGAGCTGGGCGTTTCGTGGTGGACGGTTCTCTGGACGACGGCGCTGCTGATCGGCGGCCTTGCCGGGATGGTGCACCGTCCGTCGTTCTTCCCGCTGGCGGTCATGCTGGCAGGTGCGTACTTCCTCGTGACGAGCTTTGGCTTGTGGAAGGTCAGCCTCGGCTGGAAGGTCGTCATTCCGGCCTTTCTGCTTCTGTGGGGCGTGAGCCTGCTGATCGACGTGCTCTTCGGCAGAAAGAAAAAACGCTCGGTTATCCATGCGCCGGAAAGCAGCCGCGAGTATTCCTTTGAAAACGGCTGGGTAAAGGTGGAGTCCGAATTCGGCGAGGACACGATCCTGGTCGAGCTGCCGGAGCTGCGTGGCGGCGAGATCGAAACAAAATTCGGCTCTTACTGCGTTGATTTTTCCGGCTGCGAAAGTGTTGCTTCCGATTGCCATATCACGGTGAGAAGCCGCTTCGGCGAAACGCTCCTGCAAATCCCGCGCCGCTTCCGTGTGGAAATGGACCCATCGGGCGGGACCTTTGCGGCAGAAACCAAAATTGTGGGGCAGCCGCAGGAAACGCCGGAGGCGACAATCCTTCTTCTTCCGCAGGTCAGCTTCGGTGAGCTGCGCGTGGAGTATATCTGAAATAAAAAACAGGCTCATACGAGCCTGTTTTTTATTTTGCAATCAGGAAATAGGCCAGCACAAGGACGCCGAGGATGATGCGGTAATAGCCAAATGCGGCGAAGCTGTGCTTTTTGATGTAATTCATCAGGAACTTGATGGCAAAGAGGGAAACGACGAACGCCACCAGCATCCCAAGCAGGAGCACGACGCCCTGCACTCCGGTGAACGCGCCGAATTTGACGATCTTCAGCAGCGATGCACCGAACATGACCGGGACGGCGAGGAAGAAGGTGTACTCCGCCGCAAGGCCGCGGGATGCGCCGATCAGGATGCCGCCGAGGATGGTCGCGCCGGAGCGGGATGTGCCGGGCACAAGGGAAAGCACCTGAAACAGGCCGATCAACAGCGCGTCCGACCAGCGGAACTCACTCATTTTCTGGATGCGCGGGGTGCGGTTTTCGTTGCGCTTCTCCACGACGATGAAGCCGACGCCGTAGAGAATGAGCATAGCGGCTACGACATAGGGATTATAGAGGTGGGCGCTCATCCAATCGTCCAGCAGGAAGCCTGCAATGGCGGCGGGAACGCAGGAAACGGCGATCTTCAGCCACATGACGATCTTGTCCATGTAGCAGTAGTTGTCGCAGAAGCGCTGCACGCCGCAGACGAAGCGGTTGTCGCTGGCCTCGCGGAACCAGGAGCGCTGCTTGCGTCTTGCCTTCGTGTGGAAGGGCCAGAGCTTGTGCCAGAACAGTACGAGCACGGCGATGATCGCGCCGAGCTGGATCACGACGTCAAAGAGATTCGTCATGAACGCCTCGGTCAGCACGGGGTGATTTTCCGTTTTCCAGAGGGCATCCACTAGGATCAGGTGGCCGGTGCTGCTGATCGGCAGCCACTCCGTGATGCCCTCGACGATACCAAGAAAGATGATTTTCAGCCAGTCCAGAAAAGCCATAAGATAACTCCCTTCTGCGGATAGCTTATGCATCAGTATAGCATAAATAGCACCGCTTGTCAAAATAGAAAACGCTTGACAAATGTACGAAATCGTACTATAATGCGCAGGTATGATTTCGTACATGGAGGAAACGGAATGGAGCAGCGGGAAAAATTCATTCATCAAATCAACTACCTGACCTCGGAGATGGACGCGGTGTATCATCGGGCCTCTCTGAAGCTCGGTATCTCGGACAGTGTTTCCCTCATCCTTTACACGATCTACGACGCGGGAGGTAGCTGCCTGCTCAGCGAAATTTACAAAAAATCCGGCATCAGCAAGCAGACGGTCAGCTCCGCCCTGCGCGGGCTGGAAGGGAAGGGCGTTCTTGTGCTTGAGCAGTACAAGGGGCGCGCGAAGAAGGTCGTGCTCACTGAGGCGGGACGCGAATATGCCGCGCGGACGGCGGGCAGGCTCTTTGAGGCTGAGATGCGCTCTCTGGACGCATGGCCGACGGAGGAGATCAACGAGTATATCTGCCTGATGGAAAAATATGTCGCAGGACTGCGCGGGCAGATCGAACAATTATAATCGGAGTTGTTTGGAGGAAATAATGAAAATTCAGCTTTCGGATCACTTTACCTACGGAAAACTTCTGCGTTTTACGCTGCCGTCCATCGCGATGATGATCTTCACGTCGATCTATGGCATTGTGGACGGCTTTTTTGTGTCCAATTTTGCGGGGGATATCCCCTTCAAGGCGGTCAATCTGATCATGCCCTTCCTGATGATCGTGGCGACGGTCGGCTTTATGTTCGGCACGGGCGGCACGGCCATCGTGGCATATACCATGGGACAGGGCGACAAGCAGCGGGCGAACCGCTATTTTTCCCTCTTTG
Organism: uncultured Oscillospiraceae bacterium; assembly: GCA_934667865.1. Next base: position 8,256 of record CAKUMR010000004.1, read on the forward strand.
CCTATGTGACCTTTGCGCTCGGCTTGATGTTCGCCGTGCTGGCGATCGTGTTCCTGCGGCCGATCGCGGGGCTGCTGGGTGCGGAGGGCGCGATCCTGGAAAACTGCGTGCTTTACGGGCGGATCGTCCTGTGCGCGCTGCCGTTTCAGGTGCTGCAATACCTGTTCCAGAGCTTTTTTGTGGCGGCGGAGAAGCCCAAGCTGGGCCTGTTTGTCATCATTGCGGCGGGCGTGACCAATATGGTGCTCGACGCGGTGCTGGTGTCCCTGCTGCCGCAGGATTACAAGCTGGCAGGTGCGGCGCTGGCGACGGCGTTCAGCCAGTTTGTCGGCGGCGCGGTGCCGCTGGTCTATTTCTTTCGCAAGAACGGCAGTTTGCTTCGGCTCGGAAAGACAAAATTTGAAGGGAAAATCATCCTGCGCGCCTGCGGCAACGGCTCCTCGGAGTTCATGAGCAACGTTTCGATGAGCCTTGTCGGGATGCTTTATAACATCGAGCTTCTGAAGTACGCCGGGGACGATGGCATCGCGGCCTACGGCGTAATGATGTATGTCAGCATGATCTTTTCCGCCGCCTTTATCGGCTACTCCATCGGGACGGCGCCGGTCATCGGCTTCCACAACGGCGCGGGGAACCACAGGGAGCTGCACGGTATCCTGAAAAAAAGCATGATCATGCTCTGCGTCTGCGGAGCGCTGATGATCGCCTCGGCAGAGCTTCTTGCCGAGCCCTTGGCGAAGATCTTCGTCAACTACAGCGCGCCGCTGATGGAGATGACCGTCCATGGCTTCCGCATTTTCGCGGTGTCCTTCCCATTTATGGGCTTTGCCATCTTCAATTCCGGCTTCTTTACCGCGCTCAATGACGGCCTGACCTCGGCGCTGATCTCCTTCCTGCGCACGCTGGTGTTTCAGGCCGGCGCGGTGCTCCTGATGCCGAAGATCTGGGAGCTGGATGGTATCTGGTATTCAGTCGTCGTGGCAGAGATCGCTGCGGGACTTCTCTCGTCCATGCTCCTGATCGTAAAGCGAAAGAAATTCCACTATTGAGTTAAAAAATGCGATCCTGCCGAAAGACAGGATCGCATTTTTTATTTCTTGCATTTGCCGCAGCGCGCGGCGCAGTCTGCGCAGCAGCCGGAACAGCCGCCGTGCTTCTTCCTGCTGCGGACGAGCGCATAGACCAGCCATGCGGCGATCGGCAACAGGAGAAGAATATCCAGCCAGCCCATAGTGTTTCCTCAGGCAAAGAGCCGCAGGAGCTGATACAAAGCCGCGGCGACGCCCCACGCAACGAGGCACTGCATCACGGACACCAGTGCACCGCGGAAACGCCCGCCCAGCTCCCGCCCGATGGCGGAGATGGCTGCGACGCAGGGCGTGTAGAGCAGTGTGAAGGTCAGGAAGCTGACGGCGGAGGTGACGGTAAAGAGAGCGGGCAATGTCGCCGAAAGCGCCTCCACACCGCGGCCGGTCAGAATTCCCAGCGTGCTGACCACGGCTTCCTTTGCCGTAAAGCCGGTGATGAGCGCGGTAGAGATCCGCCAGTCCTCAAAGCCCAGCGGCCGGAAGAGGGGCGAGAGGAACTTGCCGACGGCGGCCAGCAGGCTGTATGTACTGTCCGTCACAAAGTTCAGCCGCGCGTCAAAGGATTCCAAAAACCAGATGACCAGCGTCGCGACGAAAATGACGGTAAACGCGCGCTGCAAAAAGTCTCTGGCCTTGTCCCACAGCAGCATGGCGACGCTCTTCGCCGAGGGCAGACGGTAGTTCGGCAGCTCCATGACAAAGGGGACGGGGTTGCCGCGAAAGACGGTTTTATTGAACACAAGCGCCGCAAGAATTCCGACAAGGATGCCGCCGCAGTAGAGCAGCACCATGGTCAGCGCGGCGTAGTTCGGGAAGAAGGCCGCGGAAAAGACGGCATAGATCGGGATTTTGGCCGAGCAGCTCATGTAGGGCGTGAGGAGAATGGTCATGCGGCGGTCGCGCGCAGAGGGCAGCGTCCGGGTCGCCATGACCGCGGGAACGGTGCAGCCGAAGCCGATGAGCATGGGCACAAAGCTGCGGCCGGACAGGCCGAGCTTGCGCAGCAGCTTGTCCATGACGAAGGCGACGCGCGCCATGTAGCCGGTGTCCTCCAGAATGGAGAGAAAGAAGAACATGACAACGATGATGGGCAAAAAGCTCACAACGCTTCCCACACCGGCGAAAATGCCGTCGATGATCAGACTGTGCACTACCGGATTGATGCCATAGGCGGTCAGCCCGGCATCCACAAGCTCGCTCAGCCTGCCGATACCCAGCGCCAGCAGATCCTGAAGCGCCGCGCCGACCACGTCAAAGGTCAGCCAGAAGATCAGCAGCATCACGCCGATGAAGATGGGAATGGCAAAATACTTGTGCGTCAGGACACAGTCGATGCGCACGCTGCGCAGGTGCTCCCTGCTTTCCTGACATTTCACGACGGTTTTCGCGCAGAGGCGCTCAATATAATCGTAGCGCATGGAGGCAATGGCCGCGTTGCGGTCGAGTTTTCCCTCGTCCTCCATTTCTACGATGCTGTGCTCCAGCATTTCCAGCTCATTCTGGTTCAGCTCCAGCCGCCGGATGATGTCCTCGTCGCCTTCAATGATTTTGGTCGCGGCAAAGCGCCTTGCAATCCCGGCGGCCTGTGCGTGATCCTCGATCAGGTGGGAAACGGCGTGGATACAGCGGTGTACCGGCCCTTCGTCACAGAAGTCCACGCGCTTTGGCACACGGTGCTCCTTGACGGTCTGTACGGCCGCGCGGATCAGCTCGTCTATGCCTTCGTTTTTCGCAGCCGAGATGGGGACGACGCGGATGCCGAGCTCCTCGCTCATGGCGGAAACGTCGATGGTGCCGCCGTTGCCGCGCACCTCGTCCATCATATTGAGCGCCAGCACCATGGGAATTTTCAGCTCCAGAAGCTGGAGCGTCAAATAGAGATTGCGCTCAATGTTGGTCGCATCGACAATGTTGATGATGCCGTCCGGTTTTTCGTTGAGAATGAAATCGCGCGTGACGATCTCCTCACCGGTGTAGGGGCGCAGGGAATAAATGCCGGGCAGATCGACGACAGAGCAGCCCTTCGCGCCGCGCAGCTCGCCGGATTTGCTGTCAACGGTCACGCCGGGGAAATTGCCCACGTGCTGATTGGAGCCGGTGAGCTGGTTGAACAGCGTCGTTTTGCCGCAGTTCTGGTTGCCGGCCAGTGCGAAAACCATCAGGCGTTCACCTCCGGAAGAATTTCGATCTTTGCGGCATCGTCCAGACGCAGAGTCAGCTCATAGCCGCGCAGCCGGATCTCCATGGGGTCACCCATAGGGGCAATCTTCTGCACGGTGACCTTCGTGTTCGGGATCAGCCCCATGTCCAGCAGGCGGCAGCGCAGCACGCCCTCGCCTCCCACGGCGGTGATGACGCCGCTTTTGCCGACGCCAAGTTCTTTTAATGTCATAAGTTCACCTCAAAGTTAGCGTAGAATAACTTTTGGGAAAATCATATCATGCAGGATGCGGTTCGTCAAGAAAAAACACAGGCAGCGGGCGGCTGCCTGTGTAAAAGCTACTCACTTCAGCTTCATTTTATGCCGGAAAACGAGAATGGAGATCAGCAGAGTGCCGGCGGCCCATGCAATTACGATCCAGAGCTTGGGGAAGATGGACGACATCTCGCCTGCGAGTGCGGCGCGCCCGGCATCCACCGCGTTGGCAAAGGGAAGGATGTACGTGATCTTTTTGAAGGCGCCGCCGACGAGATCAAGCGAAAACCATGTGCCGGACAGCCACGCGGAGAAGTTGGTCAGCAGCGCCCCGCAGACGCCGCCGACGGCCTTGTCGCTCAGCAGGCTGCCGCAGAGGAAGCCCAGCGCCATATGGAGCACGGCGATCGGAATGCAGACGAGGATGCAGAGAAAAATATTCCACGTGGAGCCCATGCCGAGCGCCAGCGCTGCGGCAAAGCAGACCAGCAGCTGCGCAATGGACATGGGAACCAGCGGCAGAAGGTAGCCCAGGATGAACTGCCAGCCGCGCAGGGGAGAGGCAAACAGCCGCAGCATCAGGGAGGTCGAGCGGTCCTTGGAGATGAGCATCGCGGCAAAGAGCGCGATGAAGCTCAGACCGAAAACGCCGATGCCAGGCGTCAGATTTGCAAGGTCGAAGAGGGTCATGTTGGCTTCCTGCGGGATATTGGACTGGATGATGTGCAGCAGGAGCAGCAGAACGACGGGGAAGCCCACGCCGAAGATCAGGCTCAGCGGGTCGCGCAGCATTTCCTTGCGGTTGCGCGAGGCAAAAAAGAACATTCTTCTCATGCTTCCGTCCCTCCTGCCAGCTTGATGAAGGCGTTTTCAAAGTCGGTTTCCCCGGCGGCGTCCAGAATTTCCTGCACGGTGCCGCAGAGGCGCAGGCGGCCGTGCGCCAGAATTGCCACGCGGTCGGCGAGGGAAGCGGCCTCCTCCATATAGTGCGTGGTCAGGATGACCGTCACGCGGCCCTTGAGCTTTTCGATGATGCTCCAGAGCTCGCGGCGCGCGAGAACATCCAGACCCAGCGTCGGCTCATCGAGGAAGAGGATCTGCGGCTGGGAGATCAGCGCCATGGCGATGGACAGACGGCGCTGCCAGCCGCCGGAGAGCGTCCCGGCTTTCTGCCCGGCGACCTCCTGCATATGGAATTCCTCCAGCATAGCTGCCGCTTTTTCCTTCGCTTCTTTCCGCGTGCTGCCGTAAATCCCGGCGATCAGCTCCAGATTTTCGCGCGCAGTGAGCTTGGGCGCGACGGCGGTTTCCTGCGGGGAGAGATTGATGCGGCTTTTGACCTCCTGCGTCTGGGAGACCAGAGAATAGCCGAGGATCTCTGCGTCGCCGGACGTAGGTGTGAGCAGACCGGAGAGCATTTTGACCGTCGTGGTTTTGCCCGCGCCGTTGACGCCCAGCAGGGCAAAAAGCTCGCCCTGCTTCACGGTCAGGTCAAGCGCATCCACGGCGGTTTTCTCGCCGTAGCGCTTGGTCAGCTTTTGTGTTTGGATCGCGTTCATTCCGATTTCGCCTCCGGATTCATGTAGGATGTAATGGTTTCCATGATCTTCTGTGCTTCGCTTGCCGGGGGGATGGCAATGCCCTGCGCGACGTCCGCCAGCAGGAGCAGAGAGCTGCCCGGCACGATGCCGAACATCTCCCGCACTTCGGCGGGAATAACGATCTGCCCCTTGGGGCCGACCTTGACGACGGACATGAATTTGCCGGGAGGGAAGGGAGTTGCGCTCATAAAATCACCGCCTTGCAGAATTGGTATAACTAGTATAACTGATTATACCATAATAACGAAAAAAGTCAAGTGGAGAAAGGAATAGAAAAACAGAGGCGGCTGCTGGAGCAGCCGCCTCAGACTATCAAAAAACCTATCCAGCCAAAGTACTCGGAGGGAAGAAAAGAGTGAAAGGAAACCGTCCCACCGAGCCGCGGCGAGGCGTTTCGGAGCGCAACCGCCGCGTAGCGGCGGCTCTTAGCGCGTAGATGGGTTTCCTTTCGCGTTCAATCACCCGCCGCAGCGACTACGAAATGGTATTTTGCAATTTTGCGCCTCATCTTGTCAAAAAGACTATTTTGACAAGATGAGGCGGCTGCCGGAGCAGCCGCCTCTGTTTTATGGGATTACTTGCTTGCCTTGGACTTCTTCTTGCCGAAGATGACTGCAAGGACAGTGCCGGCGCTGAGGATCATCAGGGAGATCCAGAGCATCAGGCTGCTCTCGTCGCCGGTCTTCGGGGTCTTTGTTGCAGGAATGACGGTGTTTTCATTCTGCTTCAGTCCGCAGGTCTTGCACTCCTCGTGCTTTTTGCCAGCCTTCTTGGAGGTTGCCTCCACGTCGGTGACCCACTCAAAGGTGTGCTTTTCCTTCTCGCTGCGCTTGGTGCAGCCGTCGTTCTTGCACTCGTGACAATGGCCTTCTGCGTCATGCTTCCACTCGCCGGTGAAGTCATGCTCCTTGGCGGCCGTCGTGATCTCATCGCAGAATTTGCAGCGGATCTCGGTGGTGCAGTCGCCGTCGTCTTCCTCAGGCGTGTGGCCGTCATTGACGGTGAGGGTGACGGTGGTCTTGTTGCCGGCCTCGTCGATGACTTCAAGCGTCTGCTCACCGTCTGCCGGGTTGATCTTCAGACCGTTGTTGTTGTCAAGCTCGACCGTCTTGCCGTTCAGAGTGACGGTCTTGATGTAGCGCTCGTTGATCGTGACATCGACCGCTTCGCAGTAGGTCTTGCCATCCTCTGCGCCGATGATCACGGGTGCGGTTGCATCCAGAACAATGCCGTCGGAGGAGAGCCAGGTCACGTTGCCGGCCTGATCGGTCAGCTTCGCATAGACGACGAACTCGCCGTCAGGCTTGATCTCAAAGGCTTCGGTGTAAGCGGTGAGCTCCTTACCCTCCAGCTCCTGCTGGGTGAGAGCGGTTTCCGTCGGGTTCTCATCGACGTAGTACTCGATCGTGACGTCCAGACCGCTGTTGTCCTCGGCGGTAATGGTCACGGTCTGCTTCTCACTGCGGTACAGGCCGAAGGTGATGGATTCGAGGAGCTTATCCCATGCGCTCTTGTCGACCGTGATCTTGCCGGTGGGAGGCGTGACATCCTTCCACTCTGCCTTGATCGTGACGTTTTCGGCAGGCATGGTTTCGGGGACGGAATCCCACTTCACGAATTCATAGCCCTCTCTGATCGGGTTGACAGGAGGCATGATCGCCGCGCCGAAGCGAACCTCGCCGCTCGGATCGTCGTTCTCCCAAGCGCCGCCGTTGGCATCCCAGGTGAGCGTGTAGGAGTTGCGGTCATAGTAAACCTTGACGACCGTGCTGCCGGTACCGTCGATGTTGAGCTGATCAAACGCCTTGGCGGTGAAGCCGGTGTAGGACTTTGCCGCTGCTGCGGTCAGGGTGTCAGTCGTGCCGGAGAGAGGCTCCGTCTCGGCCAGCGTGTACCCGTCATCGTTCACATTCTGCTGGTAGTGCTCAACCGTGTATGCGGTGTCGGTGTTTGCCGTCCACTGTGCATAGAGGGTGATTCCGCTCTCCCCGGTCGCGGTGAACTCGACCTCGTCGTCATAAGCGGTGCCGGTGCCGTCGGCCATGGTGTTCCAGCCGGCGAAGGTGTAGCCGGGTCTGGTGAACCGAGATTTGGTCAGCTTTGCGGATTCATTGCCTGTAAGGGTCTGAGCATCCATTTCGCCCTGACCGCCGTTTGCGTCAAAGGTGATGACGAAAACAGGCGTGCAGAGGACGTCCGCACGGTTGCGGATGCGGATACGCTGCGCGACAGGCGTGCCATCTTCAAGGACGAAGGTGTTGTCATAGGAGGCAAGACCCGTGGCGACCACGTGGCAGCCAACGACAGCGTTCTTCACGTCTTCCGCGGTGGTGATGTAGCCGTCGATGAAGACGCGGGCTTCCTTGCCGGAGGCGTCCTTGACCATGATGGTCTGGATCAGGCCGTTGGCGTACTCGATCTTCGTCGCGGTGCCCTCGACAGTAACGAGGCTGCCGAGATAGCCCTGATTTTCAAGCTCCGCTGCGGTGACCTTCTTCGGCTCGACCGGCGTTTCCTCACCGAGCTTCTCGATGGAGGTAACGGCGATCTGGCGCTCGCCCTGATAGGAGCTGGTCTTGCCGGTGATGCGGACCTTGTCGCCGATCTTGTAGTTGCCGGCAACAGGGAAGGCGTTGATACCTGCGGTTTCGTCCTGCACATAGATGCAGTCAAAGAACGCGGTGTCCTTGTCATAACCGGAGGCGTTGGAGGTCACAATACCCTCGATGGTGTACTTGATGCCCTCTTCTTCCTGTGCCTGAACCTCGGCGATCGGGGTGATCTTGATGGGGTTGAGGTACTTGATCAGGTTTTCGCAGATCTTGTAGTTGGAGTAGTTCTTTTCGGAACCATTGTCACTGATGGTTGCCTGCACTTCGAAGTTGGACATGAAGGCTGCGCCGGAAACGACGATCAGGCCCTTGCCGTCGAGCTTCTCGGAGGCCATGACCATCAGACGGTTGTCGCCTTCCTTGTAGGCGTACTTCGGAATGCCGGCGCCGCCGAGGCCGTCCTGATCCACGTCTACGGAGTAGGTCGATGCATGGCCGTAAACAGCGGGGGAAACGGTTGCGGGCAGGGTAGAGGTTGCCGTGCCGTTCGCATCCACAGCGTAGATGCTTGCGCCGCCGTAGTGGCTGAAGCGCTCGGTATAGAGCTTGTCATAGGGGTGCTCTGCGTCGACTTCCACACGATCCAGCAGGAAGTTCTCCATGTTGTAGTCGCTGAAGTACAGACGCCACTTGTCCACGCCGTCGGCCGCGCTGCGGACATCGTCATAGGTAGCGTCGTCCGAGATGCGGAGGCTGGAGCCGAGTGCTGCGAGCACCTCGTTCTGCGTGGCGGCCATGTGCTTGATGGCGGGGTTGTTCTGGATCACGTCGTAGTTTTCGTAGTTATCCGACCAGCCGGCCAGCACTACGGTGCCGCCATTGGCGTTGAATGCCTTGATCGCCGCGAGTTCCGCTTCGCTGTAGGTCTTGGGATCCTTCTGCGCAGCTTCCAGACGGCGGGACGGAGCGGTGAGGATCAGAGCCTTGTACTTCTCGTTGGAGCAGGCGGCGATCAGCTCTTCACTGGTCTTGAGTTCCACGGTGCGGACGGAATACTGGGCAGCAAGGTTACCGAAGTTGCCCATGGAGTCCTTGTAGTTGCCTGCCACATACTCGTTGTAGTGGGAAGCGTCGATGCCGATGTAGACCAGAGAATCTGCGTCCAGAACATCCAGCTCGATCTGCTTGGTGAAGGTGTATTCCTTGCCGTTCTGCTCAACAATGGCAGTGACGGTGATGGTGGTGACCTTCGCCGTGGTGGGCGTCCACTTGAAGGTGACTTCCTGCGTGCTGCTTGCAGCGACAGTGTGCTCGTTTGCGTCCGTGCCGATGACCACGCCGCCGATGGTGTAGGTCAGAGACTTGACGGTTGCATCCGTTCTTTCGCTGTTGAACAGCGTGGTGGTGAGGGTGAGCTCTTCCTTCGTGACGGGGGTAGCGGTGCCGCAGACGAAGTTGGAGATGCCCAGCTTCAGGGTTTCGCCGACCCAGACAGGAGCGGTCACGGCCAGATCGCCGTCGCCCTCGGTGACGCGGATGAAGTAGTAGCTGTAGTCGGGGGCCAGCTCGCAGGTGAGGTTGCCGGTGGCAAGGTCTGCGGGATTGTCCCAGGTGTAGATGGTCTTGCCGGAGTTGACGACGACTTCCACCTTGGTGATGCTGTCGGTCTTATCCGGGTCATTGACGGAAACCGCGATGTTCAGCTTCTCGGGAACCTCAGAAATGGTGCTGCCCATCATCTGATCGTTGACGGTGTAGTAGATCTCGAGGTTCTTGTCTTCGGTCGCGTAAACGCGGCGGGCGCGGATGGCGTCGTAAATGCCCTGCTCGGAGAAATCATCGGTGAGGATGACGTCACGGGCGGCGTTTGCGTTGCCCCACTTGCCCTTGTGGTTGTCCTGGTTGTTGGACGGAGCGACGTGCCAGCCCTTATCCAGCGCCATGATGTAC
>CAKUMR010000005.1 GCA_934667865.1 uncultured Oscillospiraceae bacterium
TCGCCGGGGTCTGCCACGCGGCGGATGATCGTGATGGCGACCTTCTCGATGCCGTAGGCACGGTCGAGGCAGTCGACGGTGCGGATGAGGCCGGTCGTGTTGCAGGAGGTCAGCTTCAGATAATCCTGACCGACGCCCTTTTCAAAGTTGGCATAGCCATGGAAGAAAACGTCCGCCACGGCGTTGCTCTCGCCGCCCTGGAAGATGGCCTTCACGCCGTATTTTTCATAATAGTTCTTTTTGTTCTGCGCGCCGACGCCGCCGGGGGCGGAATCCAGCATGATATCCACGTTCCGGCAGAGGTCTGCGAAGCTGCCGGCGACCGGGATGTCCTTTTCGCGGAAGGCGGCTTCGTCCGCGCCGTCGACCAGATACAGGTTGTACTTCACGCCGTTCTCGCCGATCATATCGCGCTCGCGCAGCGCCTGAAGCGAAAGCGTGGGGGCAAGATCCGCGATGCCGACCAGCTCCATGTCCTCCTGCAATGCAACGCCGTCGGCCAAGCGCTGGCCAATTGTGCCGTAGCCGGCAACACCGACTCTGATTTTTCTCATAACGTCCTCCTTGCCGACCTGCAACTGTGCTTTCGGTTCGGCGCTGTAAAATTTGTCCGCCGCTGATTCGGTTAATTTTTGAGGCGCGAATCAGTGCTTTTTCTATGACCTGACAAAAACATACCACATTGTTGCAAAAAAGTCAACAAGTTATTGTAATGTTTTTGCAATGTTTCTCAGCGTCTTGCTGTCGTCTTTGTGCAACCTATCCAAGGCGGGCGGAAAGTCTTGTAATTTATCAGTCCCCCTGTGAAAACCTTACAAAGAACGCCCCTGCGCTTTATGCAATTATGCCAACTCCCCGCCGGGAAGGCTGTGCCCTCCGCAGAAAAAAAGCTCCGGCAGCTTTCCACTTTCCGTGAAAAGCTGCCGGAGGATGGTTCGTCCGCGATTCGTTTTTGTTGATTTTTCCCAAAGGCCGCTGCGTCCGGGTCAGACCTGCTCCACCGTGACCTTTTTCTGGCGGCACAGCTCGATGAACTCCTGCGGCATCCCGTGATCGGTAACTACCGCCTGCATCTGCTCCAGCACGCCGTAGGCAAGCAGCGCCGTCCTCCCGTATTTGGTCGAATCGACCAGCAGATAGGACTTCTGGCAGCGCGCGACCGCCGTGCGCTTGACCTCATATTCCTGCCAGTTGGAAACGCCGAGGCCGCCCGCGGTCGTCAGCGAAGAAACGCCAAAAAATCCCTTATTATGCTGAAAACGGCACAAATATTCGACGGTACTGTTGTCCAGCATTGCATTTGTGCGCATATCATAAAGTCCGGGAAGGATCATTGCATTGACATTCGTCATATTCTGCGCGCGCTGCAAAACGGAAACATTGGCCGTCACGACGGTGATCTTCTTGGCAGGGTCCAGATAATCCAGCAGGCGCATCGTCGTCGTGCCGGAATCAATGAAAACGATGTCTCCGTCCTCGATCAGCTGCTCAGCCATCCTTGCGATCCTGCACTTGCAGTCCGTTTCCTGCTGGCTGCGCCGCTCATAAAGGGGGATCTCCTCGGGCTGCTTGAGCACAATACCGCCGTATACCTTTTCAACGACGCCCTCGCGCACAAGGCTGCTGACATCCGCGCGCACCGTATTCATAGATACATTCAGCGCCTCGCACAGCTCGTGCATACTGATGTTTCTCCGCTCGGCCAGCAGGCTTTCGATTTGCTTTCTCCGGCTCTCTTTCATAGAACTCTCTTCCTTTTCTTGTGGGGTGGTGATGTTCGCTCCACTTAACATTCATGTATTTCCATGACATTTCCTGTTAAAATAATAATAACTTATTTTCTCCCGCTTGTCAACATTCTATATAATATTGTTATCTTTTTTCGTTCTTGAATATTTGTCCCAATTACTTAGGATATTTTCTTGACAATCGCCAGCAATCCTGCTATAGTAATTTTGTAATTACGCAAACAGTTAACAAATTTACCAATTCAAATAATACAAATTTAACAAATTCAAAGGAGTGGCCGACTACATGAGATTTGGGATCAAAACACTGGATGACTTTGACTTCCGCGGGAAAACCGTGCTCTGCCGCGTGGACATCAACCAGCCCGTGGACCGGGCAAGCGGAACACTGCGCTCGACGACCCGCATCCGCGCCTGCGTTCCGACCCTCCGTGAGCTTTCGGATAAGGGCGCGCGCGTCGTTGTGTTGGCCCATCAGGGAAGCGACATTGAATATAAAAATTACTACACCCTGCGCCCGCACCGCGCGGTGCTCGAGGAGCTGCTCGGCCGGCCCGTGCGGTTTGTCGAGGATGTCTGCGGCCCCGCTGCGCAGGAGGCCATCCGCGCGCTGACGGACGGCGAGATTCTGCTGCTGGAAAACGTGCGCTACATGGCCGAGGAGCAGACGCTCTTTGAGCTCAAGCTGAAGCTCACGCACGAACAGCAGGCACAGACCGTCGTCGTGCGCAGGCTCGCGCCGCTGGCCGACCTCTACGTCTGCGATGCCTTCGCCGCCGCGCACCGCGACCAGCCGAGCCTGTGCGGGTTTGAGCAGGTGCTGCCGTCGGCGATGGGCCGCCTGTTTGAAAAGGAATACTGTGTCGTTTCCGAGCTGATGCAGTCGCCCGCGCGCCCGTGTACCTTCGTCCTCGGCGGCGCGAAGATCTCTGACGCCTTCCTCATGCTGGAAACCGTCCTCAAAGACGGCGCAGCCGACCGCGTTCTGACCGGCGGTCTGGTGGGCAACATTCTGCTCGCCGCCAGAGGCGAGGAGATCGGCAGGGGAAGTCTGGACTTCATCTACCGCTCCAATTACGGCGAATTCATCGACGTGGCCAGAGGGCTGCTTGAAAAATACGCCAACCGCATTATCCTGCCCGAAGATCTGGCGTGGCTGGAAAACGGCGAGCGCCGCGAGGCCGCCGTCGGCAGCATCCCGGCAGACATCGCCTCGCTGGACATCGGCGCAAAAACCGCCGAACATTACCGCAGCCTGATCGAAAGCTCCGCGACCGTGTTCGTCAACGGCCCCATGGGCGTCTTTGAGCAGGAGGCGACGGAGCTTGGCACCAGAACCGTCTGGCTTGCCCTCGGCGCAGCAAAGGCCTACACCGTCGTCGGCGGCGGCGACAGCATCACCGCAACGACCAAATACGGCCAGACCGACAACATCGACTATATCTGCACCGGCGGCGGCGCACTCATCCGCTTCCTGACGGGCGAGGAGCTGCCGGTCGTCCGGGCGCTGCGCCGCGGCGCGGCCGTGGAGGAAGGCAAATGAAGCTGGAATTTGGCTTTGGGTCCGGCACGCAGGCCGTCGAGGTCCGCGACGACCGCCTGCTCGGCGTCCTGCACGCGAATCCGCTCGTCCCCGGTCTGACCGGGGAGGACTCCGTCCGCGCCGCGCTGGATGCACCCATCGGCGCGCCCGTGATCGAGCAGGTCGTGCATCCCGGCGAAAAGATCGCCATCGTCACCTCGGACATCACCCGTCCCTGTCCGACATGGGAAATTCTGCCGCCGCTGCTCGACCGGCTCTATGCCGCAGGCGTGGACAAAAAGGACATCACACTGGTCTTTGCGCTGGGCAGCCACCGGCGTCATACCCCCGAGGAGCAGCGCCATCTCGCGGGCGAACGCGCATGGCGGGAGCTGCGCTGCATCGACTCCGACCCCGGCGACTGCGTGCATCTCGGCACGACGGACGCCGGAACGCCGGTGGACATCTTCCGCCCCGTGGCCGAGGCCGACCGCGTGATCTGCCTCGCCAACATCGAATACCACTACTTCGCCGGTTATTCCGGCGGTGCAAAAAGCATCATGCCCGGCGTTTCCACCCGCGATGCCATCCAGTGCAACCACCGCATGATGATCCGCCCGGAGGCGCACGCGGGCAGGCTCGACGGCAACCCCATCCGTGAGGACATCGAGCAGGCCGGGCACATCCTCGGTATTGACTATATCGTCAACGTCGTGCTCGACGAGCACAAGCACATCATCCACACCGTCGCGGGCGACCCGGTGCAGGCGCATCGCGCGGGCTGCGCCTTCCTCGACACCCTGTACCGCAAGCCCATCGACCGCCGCGCGGACATTGTTCTGGTCAGTCAGGGCGGCGCGCCCAAAGACCTGAACCTCTATCAGACGCAGAAGGCGCTGGACAACGCCAAGCATGCCGTGCGCGACGGCGGCGTGATTATCGTCATCGGCTCCTGCCGCGAGGGACTGGGCGAGGGCGTCTTTGAGCGCTGGATTCGGGAGGCGGACAAGCCCTCCGACCTGACCGCGCGCGTGCAGGAGCACTTCCAGCTCGGCGGCCACAAGGCAGCGGCCATCGCGATGGTGCTGGAACGCGCGGAGATCTACCTTGTTTCGGAAATGCCGGACGAGCTGGCGCGCAAATGCTTCCTGACTCCCTTCCCCTCGGCGCAGGCCGCGCTGGACGCGGCGTATGAAAAGCTCGGCCCCGACGCCACCGTTCTTGCCATGCCTTACGGCGGCTCCACGCTGCCGGTCGTACAATAAAAATAAGGAGATCTTGATATGAATTACGCAGAAGAATCCCTCCGCCTCCACGAACAGTGGAAAGGAAAAATCGAAGTGATCGCCACGGTCCCCGTCGCGACCAAGGACGACCTCTCCCTCGCCTACACCCCCGGCGTTGCACAGCCCTGCCTTGAGATCCAGAAGGATGTCAACCGCTCCTACGACCTGACCCGCCGCCACAATCTCTGCGCCGTCATCACCGACGGCTCCGCCGTTCTTGGGCTGGGCGACATCGGCGCAGAGGCCGGTATGCCCGTCATGGAGGGCAAATGCGTGCTGTTCAAGGCCTTCGGCGGCGTGGACGCCTTCCCCCTCTGCGTCAGGACCAAGGACGTGGACGAATTCGTCAACACGGTCGCGCTGATCTCCGGCTCCTTCGGCGGCATCAACCTTGAGGACATCGCCGCGCCCCGCTGCTTTGAGATCGAGCGCAAGCTCAAGGAGCGCTGCGACATTCCCATCTTCCACGACGACCAGCACGGCACCGCCGTCATCACGCTGGCCGGTCTGACCAACGCGCTGAAGGTCGTGGGCAAAAAGCGCGAGGATGTGAAGATCGTCACCTCCGGCGCGGGCGCTGCGGCGGTTTCCATCGTCCGGCTGCTGCTCTCGGCGGGCTTCCAAAACATCGTCATGACCGACCGCTCCGGCGCGATCTACGAGGGCCGCGAAAATCTCAACTGGATCAAGCAGGAAATGGCCCTCGTGACCAATCGCCAGAAGGAAACCGGCAAGCTGGCAGATGTCATCCGCGGCGCGGACGTGTTTATCGGCGTTTCCGCCCCCGGCACCGTCACCGCAGAAATGGTCCGGAGCATGGCCAAGGATCCCATTCTCTTTGCCTGCGCCAACCCCACGCCCGAGATCATGCCCGACGAGGCCAAGGCCGGCGGCGCCGCCGTGATCGCGACGGGGCGCTCCGATTTCCCGAACCAGATCAATAACGTGCTGGCCTTCCCCGGCATTTTCCGCGGCACCTTTGACGTCCGCGCCTCCGACATCAACGAGGAAATGAAGATGGCCGCGGCGCGCGCGCTGGCAGAGCTGGTTTCCGAGGAGGAGCTGAGCGCGGAGTATATCATTCCCAAGGCCTTCGACCCGCGCGTGGGCAAGGCCGTGGCCGCGGCGGTCGCGCAGGCCGCCCGCGATTCCGGCGTGGCAAGGATCTGAGAATTGCAGAACATAAAAAAATAATTATCATACAGGAGGAACAACAATGGCTCTCGTAACCATGCAGGAAGTTTTGAAGGTCGCCGAGGAAAAGAAATTCGCCGTCGCCGCCTTCACCGTGGACACGCTGGAGGTCGCGGAGGAGATCGCCTCCGTCGCGGAAGAAAAGCAGCTTCCGGCCATCATGATGGTGGGGCAGAACACCTTCAAGTACAACAAGCTGGAAAAGATCGCCAGCATCTGCCGCCAGATCGCAAACAGCACCAACGCCCCGCTCGTGCTGCATCTGGATCACGGCGCATCCTACGAGCAGGTGATCCAGTGCCTGCGCAACGGCTTCACCTCCGTGATGATCGACGGCTCCCGCCTGCCGCTGGAGGAAAACATCCGCGTGACGAAGGAAGTGGCCCGCGCGGCGCACACCGTCGGCGTTTCCGTCGAAGCGGAGCTCGGCGCGATCGGCGGCACCGAGGACGGCATGACCGCCAAGGCCAATCTGGTCAACGTGGACGACGCGCGGCGTTTTCTGGAGGAGGTCACGGTCGAGGCGCTCGCCATCGGCATCGGAAACGCCCACGGCATCTATAAGAGCACGCCGAACCTCGCCTTTGACCGTCTGGAGCAGGTCGCGGCGCTGGGCGGCCCCGCGCTCGTTCTGCACGGCGGCTCCGGCATCCCGGACGACATGATCCGCAAGGCCATCGTGATGGGCATCCGCAAGATCAACGTCGCGACGGAGGTCCGTCTGGCCTTCCTGGAGGGCTTCGGCCTTGAGGTCAATTCCAAGGATATCTACAAGGCCTACCAGAGCGCGCAGGCGCACGCCCGCAAGATCATTTCCGACAAGATGTCTCTCTTTGACACCACGAAATAAGTGACCGGAGGTTTCGGTATGAAACGTAATATTTTAGTCGCGCACGGCGGCGGCCCCACCACCGTCATCAACGCTTCCCTCTTCGGCGTGATCGACGAGGCGATGCACGAGCCGCAGGCAGGCAAGGTCTACGGCGCCATCCACGGCGTCGAGGGCGTTCTGAACGACGAGCTGATGGAGCTGTCCTCTCAGGACCCGGAGCAGCTGGCGCTGCTTCCTTTCACGCCCGCCTCCGCGATCGGCTCCTGCCGCCGGAAGCTCACGGATGCCGACTATCCCCGTATTCTCGAGGTTCTGAAAAAGCACGATATCGGCTGCTTCTTCTACAACGGCGGCAACGACTCGATGGACACCTGCAACAAGATCGCAAAGCTGGCCGAGGCCAGCGGGTACGACCTTGCCGTGATCGGCATCCCGAAAACCATCGACAACGATCTCGCCCTCACGGATCACTGCCCCGGCTACGGAAGCGCCGCGAGATTCATCGCCAACAACACCCGCGACCTCTGGATGGAGGTGCAGGCCATGCCCATGTACGTCACCATTCTGGAAACCATGGGGCGCAACGCCGGCTGGCTCACCGCCGCAGGAAGCCTCCCCCTCTATGACGGCAAGCCCTGCGCGCAGCTCGTTTATCTGCCCGAATACGCCTTCGACGAGGAGGCCTTCCTCGCGGATGTGGACAACCTGCTGCACCGGCAGCGCGAGATCCTTATCGTCGTCAGCGAGGGTCTGGCAGACGAGAACAGCAAGATGATCGCCGATCTCGGCATTGTCGACGGCTTCGGCCACAAGCTGGCCGGCGGCGCAGCGCAGGCGCTCTGCGACAAGGTGACGGCACGGCTGGGCGTGCGGGCAAGAGCGGAGCGGCACGGCTTCCTCGGCCGCTGCTCCATGATCATGCAGTCCAGACAGGATCGCGAGGAGGCGATCGCCGTCGGGCGTCATGCCGTCCGGCTCGCCTTCGCCGGGCGCACCGGCCTGATGGCCGCCATCCGGCGCGACAGCGATTGTCCCTATGCGTGGTCGCTGACCGAGGTGCCGCTGGAAAAGGTCGCAAATCTGGAGCGGAAATTCCCGCTGAAATGGATCAACGGGGAACGCAACGGCGTGTCGGAGGAATTCCGCCGCTATGCCCTACCCCTGATCGGCGAGCCGCTCCCGCCCTATGCCGTTCTGGACGGACGTTTTTAGGTTCTTGCTCCCCCTTCCCCGGCCGGGGCAGGCCGCAAAGGCCCGCCCCGGCTGATTTTATATCTGTCGCCCCCCCAATCGGGCGCAAAAAAGTCCCTGCCATATGGCAGGGACTTTTTTTGATTTGTTTCTTTAGCTGCGGAGCTTGTCAATCTTCACGACCGACGGCTCCGCGCCGTTCAGCTCGGCGTAGTTGGTGTCGTGCGCCGGCGTCCCCTTCACACGGAACATACCGTTCTCGTCCAGCCATGCGGGATCGATGATAAAGGAGTCGCCGGCATCCCCGTCCGCCTTCCACGGCGGTTCAAGCGCCTCAAAGCCCGTGTAGATATCGGCATCGCCGTTGACCGTCAGCTTGGCGACCGTCCCGGAAACGATAGCGCGGATCTCTGCGGTGCAGCTGCGGAAATTGTAATAGTGTCCGGTGGACATATCACAGTCCGCCTGATAGCCGATGTCGCGCAGGATGCTCAGGCTGTCGTCGTTGGTGATGTTGGAGAAATAAACGGTCACATCCGTGGGAATATTGGTATAGAGGATGTCCGCGCTGCTGTTCAGCGCGTAGTCCGCGCAGGCAAGGGCGATCTCGTTCATCTTGCCGGAAACATATCCCTCCTGTGTTCATTCTGCGGACCGCAAGGGCCCGTTTTCCCGAAATGCGTATAAATACTCATCCGTTTCAGAAAAATTTAGGAATATTATACATCTCAGTTTTACATTGTGCAATCAATCTTCCATAAAATTATGGCAAAATTTTGAACGAAAAGTGAACGAAACGAAGGTTTTCGTTCGTCAGATTTCATAATGCGTTTGATTTTGCTATCTTTCTTCGGAAATTCCGGTAATTATACGGTATTTTCACTCGGTCTGTTCGCATCGAGGCAAGAAAAACATTTTCTCTTGCAGAAGTCGCTTCAACTTCCCCATTCTCTCACGATTTACAAGGTGCATAAATTATGCAAGTACTTCGGCAGATCAAAAAGGCGCCTCCGGTTTTCGCCGGAGGCGCCGCTTGGGGCTAGGTCATATTTTTCTCGGAAGCACTCAGCAGCAGCTGCGGCGCTTCTTCAGCAGGACGATCAGGGCGATCGCCGCGCCGGAAAGCAGGAAGATCATGCCGCTCAGGATGATCGCGGTGTTGTCTCCGGTCGTCGGCGTCTTCGTGTCGGCCTTCACAAGGCCCTCCATTGCCTTTTGCAGGGCGTCTGCAGCGGTGTCGATCTTCTGCTGGTCGGCCTCGGTCAGGGTTTCGTCCGCAAGGAGCGCCTTGGCGGTCTTGAGGGTCGTTTCCACGGCGCGGAAGCTCTTCTTGGTGTAGTCCGCGGGCTTGAGCGCCTCGGCCTTCTTGACCAGCTCTGCAAGGGCGGTCTTGTCGGCGGGCTTGACCTCGGGCTTCGCCAGTGCGGCGGCCGCATTGCGCAGCGCTTCGGCTGCCGCATCGACCTCGCCCTGCGTAGCGTCCTCGTTGTCGAGGGTCTGCTTGGCCTCGGTCAGCGCCTTCTGGAAGGCGTTCCACGTTTCGTCCGTGTAGCTGTCGTTTGCGGTGTCCTTCAGCTCCTTGTAGAGGGCTTCCAGCGCGCTCTTGTCCACGGGCACGGACTTTGCCTTGACGGTCACGGTGCAGGTGGCGGTGAAGCCGCCGTCCTCGGTGGTGACGATGATGGTCGCGGTGCCTGCGCCGATGGCGGTGACGTTGCCGTTTTCATCGACGGTCGCGACGGTTTCGTCGGAGGATGCCCAGGAAACCTTCGCATTGTCCGCGTTGGCGGGCGTGACGGTCGCGGTCAGCTTGGTGGTGTCGTCCACGGTCAGCTCCAGCTCGGTCTTATCCAGCTCGACGCCGGTCACAGGCACTGCCTGGCCGAGGTAGACGCGCACGCTGCGGGTTCCGGCGGGGATAAGAACCGTGCCGGCCTCTGCGTCGAAGTCGCAGCCGCTTGCGCTCTTGATGTTGCCCTTCAAGGCGATCAGCTCGAGGCTGACGTCGTTTGCCAGCTCGTCGCCGGTGAGGGTGAAGTCAATGTATTCGGCGGTGGACTTCATGGTGAAGCCGATACGCTTGCCGCCGTTGCACAGCCAATCGCTGATCTTGATCTCCTGACCGTCTGCGTTCCACTCAGCGGGCAGACCACGGCCGGCGATGATCGTGCCGTCGGCCTTCTCGGCGAGGAAGGAATCAATCAGAACCTTGCTCGCTACGGACTGGCCCCACATATGCTGGCTGGAGCCGCCGCCGGTGCAGCTCTGCTGCTCCCACGGAGAGGTCTTGGAGGGATCGTTGATGCTTTCCCACCAGCCGAAGGGAGAGGACTGGGCATTGTCGATCATCCACTGATAGGCCTTGATGCCGCCGTCGCGCCACTTTTCGCCGGTGAGCGCAGCGGAGTAATAGCCTGCGTTGTAGGCGGAGGAGTAGCCGGGATAGCCGCCCATGGTGTAGGGAGAGGGCAGCACGCTGCTCTTCTGGTCGATGATGTAGTCATAGGTCTTGTCGGTCATGCCGAGGAGCCACGAGCTCTGGTCAGCACCGAAGAGGTAGCCGTCCCAGTTCCAGCGGCCGAAGAGGTAGTGCGCAGCCCAGTTGCCGTCGCGCGGGTTCTTGCGCGCACTCTGCTCGTTGGGCACGACCATGCTGATGGGAATATAATCGAAGTCATATTTCTCCATCGTGTTTTTCAGCACGGCTTCCACGCTCAGCAGGAGGTCTGCATATTCTGCCTGCGCCCAGTCGTACTCTGCCTTGTAGTAGGCCTTATCCGTGTCGTTCGCGGCATGGGCAGCCAGCTCGTCGCACAGATAGCTGTAGGTCGTCAGGCCGAACAGTGCGGCCCAGTTGTCGATCGTCCAGTAGCCGTTGCTGTCGATGGCGTTGGTGATCTTCATGATACGCGCGGTCTTGCCGTTGGCATCCTTGATGTTCTTGTCATAGACAATGCGCTCGGAGGCGATCTTGTGGGTGTTGGACTTGATGCCGTCCTTGCCTCCCTGATTTTCAAAGAAGTTCAGGATCGTGTCATAGTCACCGGTCTTTTGCAGATAGAGCGCGAAGGGCCAGCTGAATTTCCACGCGGCATCCGGGTACTGGATGTTCTGGAGAATGAACTGTGCATAGTCCGCGAAATGCTCCGTATGGCCGGACTCGATCAGAGTCGCGAGCATACCGATCACGTCGTGGTCGAACACGCGGTCGTAGCCGTTCTCGCCGACGTGCAGCTCATATCCGTCGGAGATGATCAGCGTGTAGATGTAGCCGGCCTTGTAGGCGTCGATCAGGTCGGTATACTCTTCCGGAACGGACTCGATCTTGACGAGGGTTTCCAGACGCTTGTTCCAGTAGTTCTTCATGTGCTCGTAGTGCTCGGCCCAGCTGCCCTGCGCGGCAAGCACTTCGTTTTCGGGGTAGGCATAGGTGCCGCCGAAGCGGTCGGCGCCCACGCAGTATTCACGCACCACGGTCTGACCCGGTTCGACCGTTCTGGCGGCGGCATCCGCGTTCAGCGCGACCAGATCTCTGCTGACACGCGGCAGCCGCTGGGTTTTATCGGTGGTGTTTGTGGTGGTCATGCGGGAATAGGCGATCTCATAGCGGTTGCCGTTCACATAGACCTCGTCCGCGAAGGTTTCGATCTTATGCTGCAAACCGTCCTTGGTGTACTCACTGACAAAGCAGGGCAGGTAGCCTTCTGCGTTGTACCACTTCGCGGACTTGGGGGCAAGCTCGTCGACGCCGAAGGTGATCAGCTTGTTGCCGTTGTCGCGGAGCTTATAGGTGCCGTCCACCCAGAGGATGGGCGCGTCCTTATCGCCCTCCCAGCCGAAGGAGCAGACATTGCCGGAGGCGTACTTGTTGGCATAGGACTTATCCGTATCCGAAGCCTCGGCCGCATTGATCGCGCCCTTCAGGAGCAGATATTGCAGATAAGCCTCGCTCTGCGTCAGATGCTCATTGTCCAGCGCGGCCTTTGCTGCGGCCAGCGCTTCTTCCAACTGCTGGCGCTGGAAAGCACCGATCTCGTCGCCGAATTCATCCAGCAGCGTCTGCGCTTCCTGCACGGACTCGCGCAGCTTTGCGATATAGTCCTCCTCGCCGGAGTCGCTGCGGCTCAGAGTCGCGGCACAGAGGGACATATTGCCGTCGCGGTGTGCTTTTGCAGTCATTTTTCCGTAAACCTCGATCGAAGTATAGGGTGCAACGGTAACGGTGTAGGTCAGCAGCTTCGAGGTGCCGGCTGCGGTCAGTTCGGCGTTGCTGTAGACCGGCTTGCTCGTGTCGCCGTTTGCGTAGATATAGATTTCGCAGCTGGAATTCCATACGCCGGAAACGAAGGTCAGCGTCTGCAAATTCGCGCTGGCCGGGACGCTCAGCTTCCAGCCCGCTTCCTCGGGAATGGGACCGACGGTGCTCTCGTCGCCCTGCTTATAGTTCAGCACGCCGCCGGATTTGACGCCGGAGGCCCGCTTGTTGGGAATGCCGTCCGTCCAGCTATAGACGGCGGCGGAATCATTCATAGTGGTGTCCATCTTCATGGCGCCGACCAGCTCAAACGAGAGGATGTTGACCGGAGTCGGCTCGACAATATCGGCGGGGTCGCCGACGATCACGCGCAGGGAGGCTGCGGTGTTCTCCTGTACCCAAGAACCGTCTTCCTTGATTTTACCGCTGGCAAAGGAGGTTGTCGATTTGCACCAGTGGTACTCGGCCTGACCGAGCGTCGCCTGCGTCAGAACAACGGCGTAGGTCGTGCCGGCCTCGAGCATGATGTCGCTGCCGAAGTTCAGCGCGAGCAGTTTGTTATCGGTGATGTCCGATGCCGGAACGGTCACGCTGGCCAGCTCTTCCTTCGTCTCGCCCATCTTGTAGAGCTTGGCGACGAGGTCGCTGACCTCGCCCTTCTTGATGACCGCGACCTCGACGCTCGTGAGCTTGCCGCTCACCTCGGGCACGAAGGTCTGGTATCTGGCGCACTGATCCTTGGACTGGCCGAAGGTACGGCCTGTCTTGCCGGAAAGGTCATAGAATTCGATCTTCTCGGCCTTGGCTGTACCTCCGCCATAGATGCCCTTGCGGTCGATCTGCGGGGTCTTCTTGCCGGTGAAGTGCATCCAGTCGGTGCTGCCCAGCTCCGTCAGGTTCATTGCGCCGGAGGCGGCGGCGATCTCGACGACGGCAGGCTGCGTCTGGGTTTCGCTGCGGCTCAGGGTCGCGGCGCACAGTGACATATTGCCGTCGCGATGTGCCTTGGCCGTCATTTTGCCGTAGACCTCAATGGAGGTGTTCGGCGCGATGGTGACCGTATAGGTCAGCAGCTTCGAGGTTTTGCCTGCGTTCAGCTCGGCATTGCTGTAGACCGGCTTGCTCGTGTCGCCGTTTGCGTAGATATAGATTTCGCAGCTGGAATTCCATACGCCGGAAACGAAGGTCAGCGTCTGCAAATTCGCGCTGGCCGGGACGCTCAGCTTCCAGCCCGCTTCCTCGGGAATGGGACCGACGGTGCTCTCGTCGCCCTGCTTATAGTTCAGCACGCCGCCGGATTTGACGCCGGAGGCCCGCTTGTTGGGAATGCCGTCCGTCCAGCTATAGACGGCGGCGGAATCATTCATAGTGGTGTCCATCTTCATGGCGCCGACCAGCTCAAACGAGAGGATGTTGACCGGAGTCGGCTCGACAATATCGGCGGGGTCGCCGACGATCACGCGCAGGGAGGCTGCGGTGTTCTCCTGTACCCAAGAACCGTCTTCCTTGATTTTACCGCTGGCAAAGGAGGTTGTCGATTTGCACCAGTGGTACTCGGCCTGACCGAGCGTCGCCTGCGTCAGAACAACGGCGTAGGTCGTGCCGGCCTCGAGCATGATGTCGCTGCCGAAGTTCAGCGCGAGCAGTTTGTTATCGGTGATGTCCGATGCCGGAACGGTCACGCTGGCCAGCTCTTCCTTCGTCTCGCCCATCTTGTAGAGCTTGGCGACGAGGTCGCTGACCTCGCCCTTCTTGATGACCGCGACCTCGACGCTCGTGAGCTTGCCGCTCACCTCGGGCACGAAGGTCTGGTATCTGGCGCACTGATCCTTGGACTGGCCGAAGGTACGGCCTGTCTTGCCGGAAAGGTCATAGAATTCGATCTTCTCGGCCTTGGCTGTACCTCCGCCATAGATGCCCTTGCGGTCGATCTGCGGGGTCTTCTTGCCGGTGAAGTGCATCCAGTCGGTGCTGCCCAGCTCCGTCAGGTTCATGGAGCCGGATGCCGCGGCGATCTCCACAACCGCCTCGTTCGCGGCGTTTGCTCTGAGTCCCAGAACAGGAACGGCAGAAACAATCAGCGCGACGGCCAGCAGCAGAGAAAGTACATGTTTCATCTGTTTCATTTCTTGTTCTCCTTTCAAATTGGTTGGATCTTATGCCGGGAAGTACGCTACGCTTCGCCGCTGACCACCTCCAAAAGCTCAGATAATTCGGTTATCCGATATTGTGCAAGTGGGGACTTCACGGCATCGCCGATCGCCGCACCGTGAAATCCGCCGCGATAAGCCGCTTCTATCCCGGCCTGTGCATCCTCGACGACGATGCACTCCGCCGGCTGCAGGCCGAGCATCTGCGCAGCCTTGAGGAAAACCTCCGGGTCGGGTTTGGAACGGGTGATGTTGTTCCCGTCGGAAATGGCGTCAAAGGCGCTCTCCAGCCCGATGCGGGAGAGGATCAGCCGCGCGTTCTTACTGGACGAGCCGATGGCAAGCAGCACTCCGCGCCCGCGCAGGGCGTCCAGCGTTTCCCGCGTTTCCGGGGCGACGTCGGCCGGGGTCATGTTTTGCAGGAGCAGGCGGTAGAGCTCGTTCTTGTCGGCCGCCATTTTTTCCTTTTCCTGCTGCGTATAGCGGCGCGCGGCGCGCTCGAGAATGATCTCCAGCGATGCCATCCGGCTCACGCCGCGCAGGCGGTTGTTGATCTCCCGGTCGAAGTAAATTTTCTCCCGGTCGGCAAGCGCCTTCCACGCGCGGTAATGGTATTCGTCTGTGGAGCAGATCACGCCGTCCAGATCAAAAATAATGCCGCGATACTTCATGCTTCCTCCCCTCCAAGACCGAACACATAGACGCGCTCCGGGAAAAGCGACACGTTCTTCCCGCAGACCTGAAGCCCGAGCTCCTCGCCGCCGTTGGAAATGCGCATTTCCGTCTGCGTTACGGTAATTTCAAGCAGCCGGCCCTGCCAGCTGAGGTCAAAGTGCAGCTCCCGCCACTGCGGGGGCAGATGCGGACTGATCGTGAGCCTGCCGCCCTCCTGCCGCACGCCGCCGAAGCCCATGACCACGGCCTGCCAGATACCGCCCATATTGGCCGCATGGATGCCGTTGTCGCAGGAGTCGGAGATGTCGCCGAGGTCGGTTTCCGCCGCGCCGCGAAACATCCGGTAGGCCTCCTCGCCCATGCCGAGATCGCTTGCCAGAATACTGTGGATCGCGCGGCTGAGCGAGGAATCGTGCAGCGTGCGCGCTTCGTAATAGAGATAATTTTTCCTGCGGATCTCGTCGGAATACTGCCTGCCTGCAAGATAGAGAAGCTGCACGACGTCCGCCTGCTTTGCCGCCTGATAGAGGTTCAGGTCGTCGAAGCTGTAATCTCTCAGAATTTCGGCCACGCGGCCGGTTTCCTTGTAGGGCCGCAGGTCGAGGAACTTCTTCTGATAATAGCCGTCGAACTGCTCGATCAGGCCGGTTTCCGGGTCGGGCGCGGGCAGATAGAGCTTTTCCAGCCGCTCGGCAAAGAGTGTGCGCAGGGCGTCCATGGAGCCGAGCTGTCGTTCGAGCCGCGTTTTCAGCGCGCCCGTGACCTGCTCGGCGGCCTGCATCCCATAGCGCAGGTTCCACGCGGCAAGATGATTCGTGTAGGCGTTGTTGTCCACATCCACCTGATATTCGTCCGGGCCGATGACGTGCGTCAGCTCGTACCGGCCATCGCGGGCTTCCAGCCGGTCCGCCCAGTAGAGCGCGGTCTCCAGAAGCATCTCGTAGCCGCAGCGCTCCATAAAGCGCCGGTCGCCGGTGGCCTCATAATAGCGCTGCACGGTATAGGCCACGTCCGCCGTGACGTGCAGCTCTATTTTGCCGGTTTCGCAGGGCACCTGCTTGCCCGTGATCAGGTCGACGCCCAGCGTATCGGGCGTCACGTCGCCGTCCTCGATCCAGCCCGCCTCCCACGGGAAGCGCGCCCCCCGGCAGCCCTCGCGCTGCGCACTGCGGCGCGCCCCGGCAAGATTGCGGTAGCGGTATTCCAGCAGGCGCCGGGCAAGCTCCGGATTGGTGTAAAGATAGCAGGGCAGGACAAAAATTTCGGTATCCCAGAAGGAATGGCCCTTGTAGCCCTCGCCGGTCAGCCCCTTGGCGGCGACGCCGATGCGGCTGTCGATCGGATTGGCCATGAGGTGCAGATGATAGATCGCAAAGCGGATGGCTTTTTGATCAAAATCGTTTTCGGAGCAGACGGAAATATCATGCTGTTTCCAGAATTCCGCCCAGTTTGCAGCGCTGCGGCGGAAGTGTGTCTCGTAATTCTCCGAGGCCAGCCGGCGGAAATCGGCAAGCGCGTCCGGAAGGACGCGGCGGTTCGCCTCCGCGGGAGAAAGATGGGCATATTCCTCGTCGCGCGCTGTGTGGATGGCCGAGAGCTTTTCCAGCCGCAGCGTGTGCCCGGCGGGCACGGTCAGCGTGTAGCGCACGCCAAGATAGCGCCGCCCGCCCGCGATCTTGGGCGAAACGGCACACGCCTCGCCGTCGAGGAAGATGCGGTGCGCCGCGTGCGTGACGGTGTGGATGCCGGATTGCAGCGTCTGCGCGGGATATTGCAGCACGCCGCCGTCGAGCACGCGGGAGTTGCCCTCGACCAGATGCTGCGTGCCGCTGTTGGTCACGCGGCCGTCTATGCCGCTACACAGCGTCAGCTCGACCGCGCAGTCGGGCGTGATCTCCATGGCCGAGGCCATCAGATGCGGATTTTCCGCCGAGACCATTCTCCACCAGCGCAGCGTCAGCTCCGCGCCGTCCGGCGCGCGCCAGCGCGCCTTGCGGTGCAGCTCGGCGGTGTAGAGGTCGAGGCTGCGCTCGTGCTCGAGGGTCGTGCCCGTGAGAAGCGAAAAGCGCTTGCCGTTTACGAAGAGGTCGAGCCTTGTCACATCGGGCAGGTTCGGCAGCTCGCTGACCTCACTGGTATGGTAGCGGTCAAAGGTGCCGCAGACGAAAAGGTTGCGCGTTTGCCCGACATAGGCCTCATCCAGCGCGGCGCGCTGGCCGAGATAGCCGTTGCCGAGGGTCAGGACGGTTTCATATTTTGCCAGATGCTCCGGCGAAAAGCCCGGCTCCGCGATCGTCCAGCAGGCGCAGCCGGCGGTATTCTGTTCCATAAGCGTATCCTCAGCCCTTCAGACCGGTCGAGGCCAGGCTCTGCTGCACCTGCTTCTGCATGAACAGGTACAGAATAATGCCCGGCACGATGACCAGCGTCAGCGCGGCAAACATCTTGGTATAGTCATAGGAGAAGGACTGGTTGAAAAATTGCAGCGCGACCGGCATGGTGCGGGCGCTCTCCGTATGGGTGAGCATGGAGGCGTAGAAATATTCGTTCCAGTTGTTCAGGAACATCAGGATGCCCGCCGTGGCCATGCCGCTCCTGGCAAGCGGCAGATTGATCTTCCAGAAGGTGCGGAAGAAGCCCGCGCCGTCCAGACGCGCCGACTCGTCCAGCTCCTTCGGCACGGACAGGAAG
>CAKUMR010000006.1 GCA_934667865.1 uncultured Oscillospiraceae bacterium
CATCCGCGAGTACGCCGAGTTCGGCTCCGGCTTCAAAATCGCCATGCGCGACCTTGAGATCCGCGGCGCGGGCAATCTTCTTGGCTCGGCTCAGTCGGGGCATATGCTTTCCGTGGGCTATGATCTCTACCTGAAGCTGCTGGAGGAGGCCGTGCTTGAAGAGCGCGGCGAAAAGCCCGCCGAGGAGGTCGCCTGTACCGCCGATCTGGATGTGACGGCCAACATCGACAAGCAGTACGTCCCCTCCGGCGAGCAGCGCATGGACCTCTACCGCCGTATGGCGGCCGTGCGCTCGCAGGAGGACGCAGACGAGCTGCTCGACGAGATCGTCGACCGCTACGGCGATCCGCCGAAGGGCGTGATGAACCTGATCGCCATCGCGCTGCTGCGCGCAAAGGCGGCGGCCGCCGGCATCTGCGACATCTCCCAGAAGGGCCGGACGCTGCGCTTCACCTACGCGCAGTTCACGCTGGAATCCGTCGCGGCGGTCTGCGGTGCGCCGGAATACAAAAAACGGGTGTTTTTCTCTCCGAATGCAGAAAAGCCCCTGCTGACGCTGAATCTCGCCGCCGGAGAGAATCCCCTGCTGGCGGCGCAGCAGTTTCTGAATTTCATGCAGACTGCAAAATAAACAAATTCTTGAATTGACAGAAATGACATAAGTTAGTTACGAAAACGTTGTTGCTTTTTGGGTTTTTTTCGATATAATATGTGTAGATTGCAAGCAATCGCCCTCTGGCGATAGGATACAAAGGAGAAAATCAATGGGCAAATTTGAAAAAAAGCCGCAGAAGGCGCAGAAGCAGAAGTCCGGCAGCAAGAAAACCGTGCTTCTTGTGAGCGTTATCGCGGCAGTCGTTCTGGTCGTCGGCGTTTTCGCCGCCTTCCTTCTGCTGCGTGACGACGGCAAGATCGTCGGCAACCTCTATGTCGCGGGCGTGGATGTCGGCGGCATGACCAAGGAGCAGGCAAAGCAGGCCATCACCGAGCGTCTGAAGCTCTATGGCGAGAACACCATGGAGGTCGACCTCTACGGCCGCAGCTTCCCGCTCTACACCACCGCCTATGATCCGGAGCATGTGCAGCTCGTGGACATCTTCGGCAAGCCGATGGACCCCAGCGAAGCCACGGAAGCGACACAGGAGCCCTCCGAGTCCTCGGAATCCTCGGAAACCGAGCCGGAATCCTCCGAAACGGAGCCGGAGACCGAAGCGACCGAGCCGACCGAGAAAACGCCGGAGGACGCCCCGTTGGACGCCGACGGCAAGCCTCTGGAGTATCTGGGCCGGCTCACGATCTCCCCGGCGGACGCGAACGTCGCGCTGGATGTGGACGCCGCGGTGAACGCCGCCTTCCAATACGGCCGCAGTTCCTTCCTCTTCTTCTCTCAGCTGAAGGTCAAGACGCTCTCCGAACGCCACGATCTGGAGGCCTCGGACTACCTGACCGTGAATGAAGAGAAGATCCGCTCCATTTTGCAGGCGGGCGCCGACAAGTACGGCAGCACCCTCGCGGAGAGCACCGTGAACGCCACCGCCGGTGCGGATAAGGCCGTTCACATCACCTTCGGCACCAAGGAAAGCAAGCTCGACGTCGCCGCACTCTATCAGCAGCTGCTCGACGCCTATATCGCGGCGGAATTCCACCAGCAGTACACCATGGAGGAAACCTTCCCCGCCCCCGTCGACCTGGACAAGCTCTACAGCAGCTATTGCACCGCGCCGGTCAACGCCGTCTGCGATGAGGACACCTATGAGATCACCGACGGCACGGCAGGCTACGGCTTTGAGATGGCCGACGCCGTCAAGCTGCTGGACAAGGCAAAGCCCGGCGAGTCCGTGACCATCACGATGGGCACGCTGGAGCCGCAGTACACCCGCGAAAAGCTGGAGGCCACGCTGTTCCACGACGTCCTCGGCTATGTGGAAAGCCCGCACTCCTATAATCCGCCCCGTACCCGCAATCTGGAGCTGGCCTGCGAGCAGATCAACGGTCTGATCCTCAAGCCGGGCGAGACCTTCTCGTTCAACAAGGTCGTCGGCCAGCGTACCGCGGAGCGCGGCTTCCAGGAAGCCGGCGTGTATGTCGGCGCGGACACCGTCGATCAGCTCGGCGGCGGCGTGTGTCAGGTCGCTTCCACCGTTTACTACTGCACCCTGCAGGCGGAGCTGGAAGTCATCGAACGCACCGAGCACCGCTACGTTCCCGCATATATCCCCTGGGGCATGGACGCCACGGTCTACTGGGGCAGTCTGGACTACCAGTTCCGCAACAATTCCAGCTATCCCATCCGCATCGAGGCCGAGTGCAACAGCCGCTATGTCATCATGAAGTTTGTCGGCACGGAGACCCGTGACTACACGCTCAAGTTTGAGTCCGACTCCCAGATCACCGACCGCTGGGAAGAAAAGATCGTCGAAATGACCCCGGAGGAGGCCGCAGAGAAGGGCTACAAGGACGGTCAGGTCATCGTAGATCCCTACAGCGCCGCCAAGGTCAAGACCTATAAGTACAAGTACGACAAGAACGGCAAGGAGATCGCCTGCGAATTCATTGACAATTCCTCCTATGCCCGCCGCGACAAGGAGATCGTGAAGATCATCCAGCCGGAGGAGCCGACGGAGCCGTCCACACAGCCGACCGAGCCCTCCACCGCGCCGACGACCGCGCCGACGGAACCGTCTACGGAACCGACGGAGCCGGAGCCGACGGAGGAACCGTAAAATAAGAAACATCCCCGCAGGATGAAAATCCTGCGGGGATGTTCTGTAAAAAGGGGGCCACCGGCACAGGCCGGTGGCTCCCTCTTGGTTATTCGCAGATCCCGGCGCGGACCTTGAGCGTCAGAATGCGCAGGACGCTCTCGTCCACGCGCGCCTGCGTCAGGCCGCCGTTTTGCAGCGCATCCAGCACACCCTGCGCCGCCTGTTTCAGGTCAGCCGGCATGAGGACGATGTCGCAGCCCGCCTGAATTGCCAGCACCGCCGCCTCCGCCGGGGAATAGCTGTCCGTGATCGCGCCCATCTCGTGCGAATCCGTGATGACCACACCGTCAAAGCCCAGCTCGCCGCGCAGCAGGTCGGTCACGACCGCGGACGACAGATCACAGGGCGCGTCGCTGCCCGTCACGTTCGGCGCGGACATATGCGAGATCATGACCATTCCCGCGCCCGCCGCTATCCCGGCGGCAAAGGGCTTGAGCTCCGTCCCGCGCAGGTCGTCCAGCGTCCGCTCGGTCACGGATGCACCCTTGTGGGAATCGGCCTCCGTGCTGCCGTGGCCGGGGAAATGCTTGAGGCAGGACTGCACGCCGCCGGATTGCAGACCCTGCACCATCGCCGCGACCATGGTCGACGCCACATCCGCGTCGCTGCTGAAGGAACGGTCGCCGATCTCGGTGTTGTTGGGATTCGTGACCACATCCGCCACCGGGGCAAAATCCACATTGAAGCCGAACTGCGAGATGTCCTGCGCGATGGTCGCGCCCACCTGCCGCACGGCCTCCGCATCGCCCGCTGCGCCGTAGTCCGCCATCGGGCCAAAGGCCGTGGTGCCAAGCTTCGTGCTCACCCGCGCAACCCGGCCGCCCTCCTCGTCCACGCCGATCAGAAGCGGCAGTCTGCTGTAGCTCTGCGTCGCAGCGATCATCTGCGTGGTCTGCTCGCCGCTTTCCAGATTGTCCGCGAAATAGACAATGCCGCCGACGGGCATCTCGGAAAGCGCCTGCTGCGTCGCCTCGCCTGCGCGCGTGGCGGTAGTTACCCCCGTCAGTGCCTCGGGCCTGACCATGAAGAGCTGGTAGACCTTCTCCTGCGTCGTCATGCCGCTCAGAATTTCCTCTGCCCGCGCGCGGTAGGGCGCGTCGGGGTCCGGCTCCGTCGGCGGTTCGGTCGGTTCGGTTTCCGGCGGCTCGGTCGAGGGCTCCTGCGTCACGGACGGCTCCGTCACCACCGAGGGGAAGGGTTCTTCCTTGCCGCAGCCCGCCGCCGAAAGGCAGATCAGGCCGCAAAGAAACAGCGCCAAAATTCGTTTCATTCTGCCACCTCCTGTTTTCTGCATTATACCGCACGCGCCGCGCAATTACAAGCGCATGGTTGACAAGCTCCCGAAGAATGACTATACTTATACTATATAATGGATAATTGTGCGAAAAAGTACGCAAAATGTCGTGAGGGATTTGGTTATGGCAAAAAAGCAAAGCTACGGAAATGAAAGCATCACCACGCTCAAGGGCGCCGACCGCGTGCGCAAGCGCCCGGCGGTCATCTTCGGCTCGGACGGGCTCGACGGCTGCGAACACGCCGTTTTTGAAATTCTCTCCAACGCCATAGACGAGGCGCGCGAGGGCTACGGCGATCTGGTCGTCGTCACGCGCTATGAGGATCACAGCATTGAGGTCGAGGACTTCGGACGCGGCTGCCCCGTGGACTGGAACGAAAAGGAGCAGCGCTACAACTGGGAGCTGGTCTTCTGCGAGATGTACGCCGGCGGCAAGTACAACAACACCGCGGGCGACAACTACGAATTCAGCCTTGGCCTGAACGGTCTCGGCACCTGCGCCACGCAGTACGCCTCCAAATATTTCGACGCGCGCATCTACCGCGACGGCTTCAAATACACGCTCCACTTTGAGCGCGGCAATATCGTCGGCAAGATGACAAAGGAGCCGGCAGACCGCAAAAAGACCGGCTCCTGCTTCCGCTGGCTGCCCGATCTGGAGGTCTTTACGGACATCAACATCCCCGTGGAATACTACCTCGACACGCTCAAGCGGCAGGCCGTCGTGAACGCGGGCGTGACCTTCCGCTTCCGCAATCAGGTCGGCGGGAAATTTGAAACAACGGATTTTTGCTACGAACACGGCATCCTCGACTATATCACCGAGCTGACCGAGGGCAACGCCTTCACCATGCCGCAGTTCTGGGAAACCGAGCGCAAGGGCCGCGACCGCGAGGACAAGCCGGAATACAAGGTGAAGATCACGGCCTCTCTGTGCTTCTCGCGCAGCATGAGCCGGCTGGAATACTACCACAACTCCTCATGGCTGGAGCACGGCGGCGCGCCGGACAAGGCCGTGCGCAACGCCTTCGTCTACGCCATCGACGCCTACCTGAAGCAGAACGGCAAATATGTCAAGAACGAATCCAAAATCACCTTTCAGGACGTGGCCGACTGCCTCGTGCTGGTGACAAACTGCTTCTCCACACAGACCTCCTATGAAAACCAGACGAAAAAGTCCATCAATAACAAATTCATTCAGGAGGCCATGACGGAGTTTTTCCGCAGCCGTTTGCAGGTCTATTTTATTGAAAACAAGGGCGAGGCCGACAAGATCGCCGAGCAGGTGCTCATCAACAAGCGCAGCCGCGAAACCGCCGAGCGCGCCCGCGTGACCGTCAAGAAGAAGCTCTCCGGCAATCTGGACATCTCCAACCGCGTGCAGAAATTCGTCGACTGCCGCAGCCGCGACGCGGAAAAGCGCGAGCTTTACATCGTCGAGGGCGATTCCGCCATGGGCGCGGTCAAGCTCTCGCGCGACGCGGAATTCCAGGGCATCATGCCGGTGCGCGGCAAAATCCTCAACTGTCTCAAGGCCGACTACGCGCGCATCTTCAAAAGTGAGATCATTACCGATCTTCTGCGCGTGATGGGCTGCGGCGTGGAGGTCAGGGACAAGCACGTCAAGGATCTTGCGTCCTTCGACCTGTCCGCCCTGCGCTGGAACAAGATCATCATCTGCACCGATGCCGACGTGGACGGCTACCAGATCCGCACGCTGATCCTGACCATGCTCTACCGCCTCGTGCCGACGCTCATCCGCGAGGGCTATGTGTATATCGCGGAGTCGCCGCTCTTTGAGATCACGACGAAGGACAAGACGTGGTTTGCCTACACCGAAAAGGAAAAGGCGGAAATTCTCAGGCAGCTCGACGGGCAGAAAAGCACCGTCGCGCGGTCGAAGGGTCTTGGTGAAAACGAGCCGGAAATGATGTGGCTGACCACCATGAACCCCGCCTCGCGGCGGCTTATCAAGGTCATGCCGGAGGATGCGGAGAAAACCGCCCTCTACTTTGACCTGCTGCTGGGCGACAATCTGGCCGGGCGCAAGAATTATATCGCTGAAAACGGCAGCCAGTATCTCGATCTGGCCGATCTTTCGTAAAGGAGGGGCGGGAGCTTTATGGCAAGAAAGAAAAAAGAACCGGAGCAGAAGAAGCTCGCCCCGGCCAATGTAGAGGGTCTGCACGCGGAGGTGCTGGAGCAGCCCATCACGGACACCCTGACCGTGAACTATATGCCCTACGCGATGTCCGTCATCGTTTCGCGCGCGATCCCGGAGATCGACGGCTTCAAGCCCTCGCACCGGAAGCTGCTGTACACGATGTACAAAATGGGGCTTCTGAACGGCGCACGGCGCAAATCGGCAGACATCGTCGGCCAGACCATGGGCTTAAACCCCCACGGTGACGCCGCAATCTATGAAACCATGGTGCGTCTGGCGCGTGGCAACGAGGCGCTGCTCGCGCCCTTCGTCGATTCCAAGGGCAACTTCGGCAAGGTCTATTCCCGCGACATGGCCTACGCCGCCTCGCGTTACACCGAAGCAAAGCTGGAGCCCATCTGCGCCGAAATTTTCCGCGACATCGACTCGGAAACGGTCGATTTTGTGGACAACTACTCCAACACCATGAAAGAGCCGGTACTGCTGCCCACGGCCTACCCGAACGTGCTGGTTTCGGCCAACACGGGCATTGCCGTCGGCATGGCCAGCAACATCTGCGGCTTCAACCTCCGCGAGGTCTGCCGCGCGACGACCGCGTGGATCAGAAATCCCGACTGCGACCTGCTGGAGCTGATGCCCGCACCGGACTTCCCGACGGGCGGCGAAATTCTCTACAACGCCGCCGAGATGGCAGAGGTCTACCGCACGGGACGCGGCTCCGTGAAGGTGCGCGCCCGCTGGCGCTATGTCAAGGAGGGCAACCTCATTGAGATTTTTGAGATTCCCTACACCACCACGACCGAGGCCATCATCGACAAGGTCTCCGAGCTGATCAAGGCCGGAAAGATCCGCGAGATCGCGGATATGCGTGATGAGACCGACCTCTCCGGCCTGAAGCTGACCATCGACCTCAAGCGCGGCGTCGACCCGGACAAGCTCATGCAGAAGCTCTTCCGCTCCACCCCGCTGCTCGACAGCTTTGCCTGCAACTTCAACATTCTCATCGCCGGGATGCCGCGCGTGCTGGGCGTTCGCGAGATCATCGAGGAATGGACGGCGTGGCGGACGGAATGTGTGCGCCGCCGGGTCTATTTCCAGAAGCGCAAAAAGGCCGAAAAGCTGCATCTGCTCAAGGGCCTCAAGCGCATCCTGCTCGACATCGACAAGGCCATCCGCATCATCCGCGAAACGGAGTCCGATGCGGAGGTTGTGCCAAATCTGATGATCGGCTTCGGCATTGATCAGCTTCAGGCCGAGTACGTCGCGGAGATCAAGCTGCGCAACATCAACAAGGAATACATCCTCAAGCGCACGCAGGAGGTCGATTCCCTTGCGGCGGAGATCGCCGATCTGGAGGATCTGCTGGCAAGCGAGAGGCGCATCCGCGGCGTGATCGTGGACGAGCTGAACGCCATCGCGGAGAAATACGGCAAGGACCGCCGCACCGGCATCGTCTACGACCATGAGCTGGACGAGCCGGAGGAAGAGGAGGCCGTTCCGGACTACCCCGTCACGGTGTTCGTTTCCCGCGAGGGCTACTTCAAGAAGATCACGGCGCAGTCGCTGCGGATGTCCGGCGAGCAGCGCTTCAAGGAGGGCGACGGCCTTAAATTCTCCTGCGAGACCACAAACGCCGCCGAGCTTCTGGTCTTTACCGACCGCTATCAGGTCTACAAGGCCCGCTGCGCGGACTTCGACGACGGCAAGGCTTCGCTTCTGGGCGACTACCTGCCCACAAAGCTGGGCTTCGACGAGGGCGAAAACGTCATCGACGTCTGCCTCCCCGGCGACTACACCGGAAGTCTCGTGTTCGTCTTTGAAAACGGCAAGGTCGCCAAGGTAGAGCTCTCCGCCTACCAGACCAAGTCCAACCGCCGCAAGCTCACCAGCGCCTACTCGGACAAGAGCCCCCTGAAGGCGGTGTTCCTGCTCAAGGAGGACACGCAGCTTGCGCTCTACTCCACCGAGGGACGCGCACTGATCTTCTCCACAGCGCAGCTTGCCGCCAAAACCACCCGCAGCACGCAGGGCGTGGCCGTGCTGACGCTCAAGCGCAAGGCTGTCTGCGACCGCGCCGTGCGTCTGGAGGACAGCGGCATCGTCAACGCCGCACGCTACCGCACCCGCACCATCCCCGCCGCCGGAGCGCTGCTGCGTGAGGAGGATGCAGAGGAAAAACAGATCGTAATGGAGATATGACAGATGGAAAAACGAAACAACGTCCGCCTTCTGCTTCGCAATCTTCTCATGATCGCCGTGGGCAGCGCGATCTTCTCCCTGGGCTTTGACCTCTTTCTCGAGCCGGCCGGCATCAGCTGCGGCGGCGTGTCCGGCATTGCGATGCTCATCGTCTATGCCACAAAGTCCAAATTCCTCACCGTCGGCATTCTGAGCGCGCTGATCAACCTGCCGCTGTTCTTCTTCGGCTACCGTAAAATCGGAAAGCTGTTCTTTTTCGGAAGCCTTCTGGGCATGGTCGTCACCTCCGTGGGCTTTGACCTCTTTGCCCGAATTCTCCCCATCCCCAAGACCGAGCCGCTGGTGGCGGCCATCTTCGGCGGCGTGATCATCGGCGCAGGACTGGGCATCGTGTTCATCGCCGGTGCCTCCACGGGCGGCGTGGACATCGTCGCGCGGCTTCTCAAGCTGAAATTCCGCAACTTCCCCATCGGCAAAATTCTCTTGTGCATGGACCTGTGCACCGCCGTCGCCACGGGCATCGTCTATGGAGAATTCAATAACACGCTCTACAGCGTCATCACGCTGGTGCTGTCCTCCTTCGTGCTGGACAAGGTAGTCTACGGCATGGACTATGCCAAGGTCGCCCTGATCATCTCCGACCGCTACGAGGAGATCGCACAGGCCATCGACACGCAGCTCGACCGCGGTGTGACACTCCTGCATGGGCAGGGCTTCTACCTGCGCAGTGACAAATTCGTGCTTCTGAGCGCGGTCAAGCGCAAGCAGCTCGCTCAGCTCAAGGATCTGGTCATGTCCATCGACCCGTCGGCCTTCATCATCCTGCAGGACGCGCATCAGGTGCTGGGCGACGGCTTCAAGCGCTACGACCGCAACGAACTGTAACAAACGAAAGGGGGCGCGGAATATGAAGCGTGCTGCACTTGTGCTTCTGCTGCTGGTGCTGCTGGTCACTGCATCCGCCTGTGAGAAAATCATCAAAAACGACTATTTTTCCGTCAAGCCCCACGTTGAATCCGCGCCCTCGGAAACGCAGCCGCCGGAGGAGGAGACGCCTCCGGTGGTCACCAACCGCAACGAGCTGCGCGGCACCGTGCTCTCCTTCGTCCGCAACTGGACGGAGCTTGGAACAATCTACGTCCGCAACTACGCAGGCGACCTCTACACCGATCTGGACGAAACCATGCGTTATCTCTCCGATGAGGATCCCATCGGCGCCTACGCCGTGGACTATGCCGACGCGGAGCTGAGCGGCAGCCCGACCTACGGCACCATTGAGGTGCGGCTGGTCTTCCGCCGTTCGGCCTCGGAGATCAATGCCATTGTCACGGTCAGCGGATTTTCCGGTGCAATGGAAAAGATTCGCAGCGCCCTTCTCAATTTTGACACCGCACTGACCCTGCGCATCCGCGACTACGAGGACGCGGACTTCCCCGCAGAGATTCGAAATCTGTGCCTGAGCAGCCCTGCGCAGCTTCCGGTTCTGCCGGAGGTGTCTTCCAGCGTTTACCCGCAGGAGGGCGAAACGCGGATTCTGGAGCTGCATTTCACCTACGCCGCAAGCAGAGATGAGATGCGCACCATGCAGAAATCCTCCGCAACACTGCTCTCCTCCGCCTCGGCCTACGTCCGCTCCGGTCAGGACGACCACGAACGGATGCAGAATCTCCAGCGGTATCTGCTCTCCCGGATGGACTACACCATCGCGGAAGCTCCCTCCGACCGCCCAGCCTATCAGCTGCTGCGCGACCGTCTGGCAAGCAGCCTGGGCTTTGCCTCGGTCGTGTACGCGGAATGTGAGCAGTCGAAGATGACCTGCCGCATCATTGAGGGCACGCGCGGCGGCGAGAGCCGGGCGTGGAACTGCCTGACGATAGACGGCGAGGAGTTTTATGTCGATCTGATGCGCTCTCTGGAGCTGGGGCAGCCCGAGCTGACTCTCCTGACAGCGGACGGCCTGCTGGCCGAGGGCTATGTCTGGACAAGCTGATCCTGCCGAAAATCGTTCCGCCCCGGGAGAAAAATCTCCAACTGCGGAACGATTTTTCTTTTTGCTCGTCAAAAAAGTACCATACAGAAATAGAGGCAGAGCTATGAAAAAGAAATCTCATAAGGGTCTTGTGATCGGTCTGTTGGCACCGCTTCTGACACTGCTGCTGGCCGCCGGATTCTTCTTCGGAGTGAACCGCTTCTCCGTCCGGATGGAGCTTGTCGGCGAAGCCGAGCAGACGCTCGAATGCGGCGTGGATTCCTACACCGAGGAGGGCGCGCAGGCGCGCTTCTGCGGTTCCCTGGTATTCCGCAAGGGCTTTGCGCTGGATGTCCGCAAATCCGGCAGCATAGACGAAGCCCGGACAGGCGAGCAGACCGTAACCTACACTGCCGGTTTTCTACTGTGGCACGGCAAGGCCCGCCGCACCGTCACGGTGCAGGACACCATCCCGCCGGAGCTGACGCTTGTCGAGAAAAAGGACAGCTATACCACTCCCGGCACACCCTATCAGGAGGACGGCTATACTGCCACCGACCTGTGCGACGGCGATCTGACCGATCAGGTCCGGCGCGAAGAAAAGGACGGCAAGGTCTATTATTCCGTCACCGACCGCGCGGGCAACACCACCGAGCGTGTACGCACGATCAATTATAAAGACATCACTCCGCCGGAGATCACCCTCAAGGGCGAGGCGGAGATCACCCTCCGGGCCGGAACGCCCTTCACCGACCCCGGAGCCACCGCGATCGACAACCGAGACGGCGATGTCACGGAGAAGATAACCGTGGAGGGCGGCGTGGATGTTTACCGCGCCGGGGATTACACCATCACCTACCGCGCCGCCGACAGCTTCGGCAACGAGTCGGAAGCCAAGCGCATCGTCCATATCACGTCCATCCGCCAGCCGGATACCGTCGCGCCGGGCAATAAGGTCGTCTACCTGACCTTTGACGACGGCCCCAGCAAGTACACCTCCGAGCTGCTGGATGTGCTGGCGAAGTACAACGTCAAGGCAACCTTCTTTATCGTCAACATCGGCTACACCGATCTGATTTCCCGCGAGCTGAACGAGGGCCACAGCGTCGGCATTCACAGCGCGACGCACCAGTATTCGACCATCTACGCCAGCGAGGAAGCCTATTTTGCCGATTTTCAGAAGGTACAGGATGCAATTGTCGCACTGAGCGGCAAGGAAACGACACTCGTCCGTTTCCCCGGCGGCAGCTCAAACACCGTCAGCCGCTTCAATCCGGGCATCATGACGCGTCTGACGCAGGCGCTGACCGACATGGGCTACCAGTATTTCGACTGGAACGTTTCCAGCGGCGACGCAGGCGAAACGACCAGCACCGATCAGGTGTTTGAGAACGTCACCTCCGGGATGCGCAATCACAATGTGTCCGTCGTCCTTCAGCATGACATCAAGGGCTTCAGCGTGGCCGCCGTGGAGCGCATCATCGTCTGGGGGCTTGCCAACGGCTACACCTTCCTGCCGCTGGACGCAACCAGCCCCACCGCGCATCATAGGGTCAACAATTAAATAGCCAGCCCGGAATTGGAAAACCAATTCCGGGCAAATTCTATAAAAAGGCGCCGGAGAAAGCAATGCTTTCCCCGGCGTGGTGACCCGTACGGGACTCGAACCCATGTTACCGCCGTGAAAGGGCGGTGTCTTAACCACTTGACCAACGGGCCTGGTAGCGGCAATCTGACTCGAACAGATGACAACACGGGTATGAACCGGGTGCTCTACCAACTGAGCTATGCCGCCATATTTTGCGCTGCCGAAACAGCAATAGTAATTATATAGAAACATCCCCGATTTGTCAAGGGGTTTCCGTAAATTCCGCGCACTTTTTTCTGTGGCAGGCGTTTTCGGTTTGAATTCTTCGCGTTATGGGTATTCTTTATGGCAGATCGCTGCGGTTTCGGCCGCAAATTCTGCAAAAAGGAGTCCAAACTATGCGCAAAAAACTCTACACGCTCTGGCAGGAAACGGTCATTTTCTACCTCGGCGGGATGTTCTACTGCGGCGTGGAGCTGCTCTGGCGCGGCTGGACGCACGGCAGTATGTTTCTGCTCGGCGCTGTGTGCTTCTATCTGGTGGGCAGCCTCGACCGGCGCTGGCATCTACCGGTTCTGTGGCAGATGGTGCTCGGCGCGCTCATCGTCACTTTCTGCGAATTCTGGACGGGCGTGCTCGTCAACGAAATTCTCCAGCTGAACGTCTGGGATTACTCCGACTCCCCCCTGAACCTCATGGGACAGATCTGCCTGCCCTTCACGCTGTTCTGGTTCGCCCTCTCCGGCATCGCGATCTTTCTGGAGGACGGGATGCGGCGGGTGCTGTTCAGTCAGCCGTTTCCGCAGTATCGCTGGGTGGTGTGATGTCGAGCAGCGGGCGGCTGCGCCGTCCGGCGGCAAAGAGCACCTGCACGCTGTTGACAAACATGAAGCCGCCAAGCGCCGCGCTCACGAGCGCCTCGCCCGCGTTGCCCGCAAAAACGGCGTCGGTAAAGCCGATGACAGAGCAGACCACAGCGCAGAGCGTCCAGAAGGCCGTCATGCGGCGGCAGCCCTGATTGAGGCAAAAGCCCGCAAGCTGATAGGTGCCGAGCATACAGAAAATCGCGGCCAGCAGACGGAAGCCGTAGTCGTGGATGGACGGGTCGGTGTTCCACGTCTGGAAATTGAGGATCAGCCGCACGACCAGATAGACGCTGACGACCATGTACAAAAGCGCGGAGGGCTTCTGCCCGCTCATGCGCATCCCGGCGAAAGCCGCCATGCAGCCCGCGGCGAGAAAGGCGACCCACGGCAGGAGCTTCGCCAGCACGATGGAAAAGCCGGAGGCGACCGCCGTCACCGTCGCCGTTCCCTGCACCAGCACGAAGAGATTGCCCGCAAACAGCGCCAGCGCGCAGACGATCTGCGCCAGATTCAGCGGCCGGTTGGCAGGAAAAACCTCCTGCCAGCTCCGCTTTTTCCGCAGGGGGCGCAGCAGCGCGATCACCGCCGCGGCATACAGCACCAGAAGGACGATCAGCACGATGTGCATTTTGCTGCCGGGGAGCAGCGTCCCGTCGCTCAGAAGCTCGTTTGCGAGCTGATAGCGGCGCAGCAGCGCGCCCGCAAGCGCGGCGGCAAGGGTCAAAAACAGCAGCAGCCCCTGAGAATTGAGTAGCTTTTTCATGAAATCGCCTCCCGGAAATCATCTGGTTTTTATTGTACCATATTCCGGTGGAAAATTACATAGCGCAGAGGAAAAAAATTCGTTCGACAAAAAATCGGCTCTGTAAGCCTGTTTTTTCGGAAAAAGTTCTGCATTTTGGAGGAAAAAGTGGTGCAAAGCACTTGCATTATGAGAATCAGCGTGCTATAATAGCAGTAATCTATAGTATATGTTACTAAAGAGAGGGGATTTCCCCTCTCTTTCTTCTTGACTTTTTGATTTTTCAGGAGGAACAACGAATGAAGATCACCGAACAGGTCTGGCAGTTTGCCGAGCCTCTGGTGCAGGCGCAGGGATGCAGCCTCTGGGATGTCGAATACGTCCGCGAGGGCGGCGAGTGGTTTCTGCGGCTGTACATCGACAAGGACGGCGGCGTGGATATTGACGACTGTGAGGCCGTTTCCCGTGCGGTGGACCCCGTGCTGGACGAGAAGGATCCCATCCCGGAGAGCTACCGCTTTGAGGTCTGCTCCGCCGGTCTGGAGCGGGTGCTCAAGCGTCCGTCCGACTTCGAGCGCTTTCTGGGCGAGCCGGTTCTGGTCAAGCTCTACCGTCCGAGAGACGGCCGGAAGGAATTCCCCGGCGTGCTGAAGGGCTACAAGGACGGCGACGTCACCATTTCTGCCGGTAGGCAGGAGATCACGTTTGAAAAAGCGGAGGTCGCTCTGGTGCGGCTTCGCGTGGAATTTTAAGGAGGACAACATGAACTCGAACGCTGAGATTTTTGCGGCTCTGCGCCAGTTGGAAAAAGAGCGCGGCATCCCCGTGGATTACATGGTCGAGCGTATCACGCAGGCGCTGGTCGCGGCCTATAAAAAGGACAAGGACGGCTACACGGACAACGTTTTCGTCGAGCTGACCGAGCAGAAAATGCAGATGTACGCCCAGAAGGAGGTCGTCGACGAGGTCATCTCCCCCGCCACGGAGATCACGCTGGACGCCGCCCGCAAGATCGACCCCAACGCACAGGAGGGCGACCTTGTCAATGTCGAAATTCAGACGCAGGCCTTCGGCCGCATTGCGGCGCAGACGGCCAAGCAGGTCATCATTCAGGGCATCCGCGAGGCGGAGCGGGGCATGGTCTTTGAGAGCTTCTCCTCCAAGGAGCATGAAATTCTCACCGGTACCGTGCTGCGCATTGAGCCGGGCTCCGGCGATATGACCATCCGCATCGGTCAGGGCACCGACCGCACCGACGCGCTGCTGGCCGCCGGCGAGCAGGTCAAGACCGAGCACTTTACCGAGGGCGACATGATCCGCGTGTACGTCGTGGAGGTCCGCCGCAGCAACCGCGGCCCGCAGGTTCTCGTTTCCAGAACGCACCCGGCGCTGGTCAAGCGTCTGTTTGAGCTGGAGGTTCCGGAGATTGCCTCCGGCGCGGTGGAGATCCGCTCCATCGCCAGAGAGCCCGGCTCCCGTACCAAAATCGCCGTCCATGCCACGGAGGAGAACATCGATCCCGTCGGCGCCTGTGTCGGTGCGCGCGGCGCCCGTGTCGGTGCGGTCGTGGACGAATTGCAGGGCGAGAAAATGGACATCGTCGTCTGGTCGGAGGACATGGCGCAGTTCGTCGCCTCCGCCCTCTCTCCGGCGGATGTCGTTTCCGTCACGCCGCTGCCCGGCCTCAAGGCCTGCCGCGTCATTGTGCCGGACGATCAGCTCTCGCTGGCCATCGGCAAGGAAGGCCAGAACGCACGCCTCGCCGCGCGTCTGACCGGCTGCAAAATCGACATCAAGCCCGCTTCTCAGGCGGAGCTGTTTGAGGAAGCGCCCGTCGAGGCGTAAACCCGTTTACATCCGAGGGGAGGAAGTACCGTGCCGAAGAAAATACCGATGCGGCAATGCCTCGGCTGCCGCGAAATGAAGCCGAAGCGGGAGCTGATGCGCGTCGTGCGCAGCCCGGAGGGGCAGGTCGGCATCGACCATAACGGAAAGGCAAACGGCCGCGGCGCGTACCTCTGCCCCAAGGCGGAATGTCTGAAAAAGGCAATCAAGACAAGGGCGCTGGCACGCGCGCTGGAAGTGGAGATCCCGCAGGAGATCTACGACGCTCTGCTGGCAGAACTGGAGGCGGAAGCAAATGGAACAGAATAAAAGTCTGGGTCTGCTCGCCATCTCGCGCAAGGGCGGCAACCTCACGGTCGGTGAGGAGCAGGTCGGCGCGGTGGCGAGAGCGGGACGCGCAAGGCTGCTGCTTGTGGCCTCGGACGCATCGGATCACACGGTGCGCCGGGCGCGCAGCTTCGTCGCAGGAACGGCGCAGCCGCTGCTCCGCCTGTCGTTCACCAAGGACGAGCTGGGCGACGCGCTGGGCGTTTCAAGCTGTGCGATGGCCGCGATCACGGACGTGCGGCTGGCGCAGGCCTTTGTCAAAACACTGGGGGAGCCGGAAAAGTATGCAGAGCTTCTCGGAGATCTGGAGGTGCGCGTCCGGCGCGTGGAAAAGCGACGCGAGGAAGAAAAAGCGCACAGATACAACGTCCGGCATGGCAAGAAGTAACATGGAGGTGGCTTTATGAGTTTAGTGAAGTATCGAGTAAAGGAAGTCGCAGCGGACTTCGGCAAGACGCCGAAGGACATCGCCGAGATCGTCGGAAAATATTTTGAGAAGCCGCGCAGCAACACGCAGGTGTTGACGGACGAGCAGCTCAACGTGGTGTTTGACTATATCACCCAGCACAATCAGATCGGCTCTCTGGAGCAGGTCTTTGCCGTGGCGCCCGCACCCAAGAAGGAAGCGCCCAAGGCCGAAGCTCCGGCGCAGGCGCCCGCCGCGCAGGCAGATACCCCCGCCGCAAAGCCCGAAAAGCCGAAGGAGGAGCAGCGCAAGCGCGAGCGCCGCGTGGTCGATACAAAGGCCGTCACTGTCAACGCCGACCGCTTCGACGACCGCGTCGACGAGCTGATCTCCGAGCGTGCGCAGAATTTCTCCGGCGGCAAGCAGAAGATCGCCAGCAAGAACAAGAATAAAACCAAGGGCGCGAAGAAGCCGCCCTTCGGCAACAAGCAGCGCAATGAGGAGCAGGAGAAGATGCGCCGCCTGCGTCTGGAGGTCATCAAGAAAACCCCGCTGACCGTCAAGATCCCCGACGAGATCACCGTGGGCGAGCTGGCCTCCCGCATGAAGAAAACCGCGACCGAGGTCATCAAGACCCTGATCAAAAACGGCGTGATGGCCTCCATCAACCAGACCATCGACTTTGACACCGCCGAATTTGTCGCGACCGAGCTCGGCTGCCGCGTGGAGCGCGAGGTCGTCGTGACCATCGAGGAGCGTCTGATTGACGACCATGTGGACACCGCAGACGAGCTGGTGCCGCGCAGCCCCGTCGTCGTGGTCATGGGCCACGTTGACCACGGCAAGACGAGCCTGCTCGATGCCGTGCGGAAGACGAACGTTGCCTCCGGCGAGGCCGGCGGCATTACGCAGCACATCGGCGCTTACACCGTGCAGGTCAACGGCAGCCCCATCACCTTCCTGGACACGCCGGGTCACGCCGCCT
>CAKUMR010000007.1 GCA_934667865.1 uncultured Oscillospiraceae bacterium
CAGTCGTTCAGGGCGGCGGTGTTGCCGATGTTGAAGATGGTGACGTCGCCGATGTTGGCGGTCAGGGTGTTGTTGTAATCGCCGGAAGCGGCGGTGACGACCTTAACTTCGACACCGGTCTTCTCGGTGTAGGTCGCGGCCAGC
Organism: uncultured Oscillospiraceae bacterium; assembly: GCA_934667865.1. The sequence continues at coordinate 145 of CAKUMR010000007.1, forward strand.
TGGGTCAGTGCCTCGTCGAACTCCGGCTTGAAGTTCAGGTAGTACACAGAACCCTTCGCGGTATCGGTGTTGTTTTCGGACGGGGTGGACTCGGAAGAGGGCTCGTCAGAAGTGTTGGGCGTGCTGGGCTCTTCGTTGCCCTTGCAGCCGGCGAACAGGCAAGCGATCATTGCCAGAGCCAGAAGCAGTGCAAACAGTTTTTTCATTTTCTTTCCTCCTAAGTAATTTTGCTGGATTCCTTGATTGTTACAGAAAGCTTGGAAACGTTTCCAAATCTGTAATTACAGTATAGCTTCTCCCGACTGTATTTGCAAGCACTTTTCGTCGGGAATTGAAAACTTCGTCTGAATTGTATAAAACCACCCTTCCGGATTTGTGCATCTTCCACAAGACCATTCCTCGCAAAAAGCGGCATACCGGGCCGCGCCGGAACATACGCTTGTACCACAAACGATGGAGGGGCTGATATTATGTGGAAACGATGCTTTGCCGGACTGCTGGCGCTGGCGCTGCTGTTCGTCTGCCTGCCCGCCGTATCTGCGGCCGGACCGGAGATTGCGGCGCCTTCCGCCATTTTGATCGACGCGGCGACCGGCACGGTACTTTATGAGAAAAACGCGAACGAACGGCTGCGGCCGGCGTCCGTGACGAAGGTCATGACCCTGCTTCTGGTGATGGAGGCGCTGGACTCCGGCCGCATCGGCTGGGACGACATGGTCATCACCTCCGACGCCGCGGCGGGCAAGGGCGGCAGTCAGGTCTATCTGGAGCCGGGCGAGCAGATGAGCATGGACGAGATGCTCAAGTCCGTGGTCGTCAGCTCGGCAAATGACTGCGCCACGGCGCTGGCGGAGCACGTTTCCGGCAGCGAATCGGCCTTTGTCGAGCGGATGAACCAGCGCGCCGCCGAGCTCGGCCTGACGGACACGCATTTTGTCAACTGCACGGGACTGGACGACGCGGCAGACGCCGCGGAGCACCTGACCACGGCGCACGATCTGGCCGTGATCTCCCGCGAGCTTCTGAAGCACGAGGCGATCAAAAAGTACACGACGATCTGGATGGACACCGTGCGCGGCGGCCGCTTCGGTCTGGCAAACACCAACAAGCTCGTCCGCTTCTATGAGGGAACGACCGGCCTGAAAACCGGTTACACCTCCGCTGCGGGACACTGCCTGGCGGCCTCGGCCCGGCGCGACGGCATCGAGCTGATCGCGGTCGTGCTGCACTGCAAGAGCTCCGCCGACCGCTTCGAGTCTGCCAAGGCGCTGCTGAACTACGGCTTTGCCAACTACGCGCTGGTTTCCGCCGAGCCGCCGGAGGCGCTGCCCTCCGTCCGGGTACGGCTGGGACGGGTGGGCACCATCCAGCCGGTCTTACAGGAGTCCGCGCCCATTCTGATCGAAAAGGGAATGCAGGCGGGGATCACGAAAACCGTCGAGCTGGAGGCGGAGATCGAAGCACCGGTGCAGGCCGGACAGGAGCTGGGCCGGATGACGATCACCTCCGGCGGGGAGGTACTGGCCGAGATCCCCATCATCGCGCCGGAAACGGTGGAAAAGCTGACCTGGTGGGAGCTGACCGCGCGTCTGCTGCGCCGCATCTGCATGGGCGAGGCATAAAAAACAGGGTGCTGCCTTGCAGCACCCTGTTCAGACCGTCAAAAAAACCTATCCAGCTTAAAGTTACGGAGGGAAGGAAAGAGGAATACTACGTTTTTTGATTTTGAAAATCAAAAAACACGTGCGCTTTGCGCACTGAGGGCACGCTGTTGGCGTGCCCTCTCGTCTTGTGCAGAATTTGACGCGCCGCAGGCGCTATAAAAAGCCTGCGGCTTTTTATGAAATTCTAGTATGAAAGGGAACCGTCACACCGAGCCGCAGCGAGGCGTTTCGGAGCGCAACCGCCGCAAAGCGGCGGCACTTAGCGCGGAGATGGGTTCCCTTTCGCGTTCAATAACCCGCCGCAGCGACCAAAATTGCAAAATAATACTACAAACTATATTTTGCAATTTTGCTGGCAGCTTGTCAAAAAAGTCCATTTGGACTTTTTTGACAAGCTGAACAGGGTGTTGTCATTTCAGCGCGATTCCGTTATAATAATGGTATTGACTCAGAGAGGACAGGCATCATGCAACTGAAACTGCTCGCCGTCGGTGATGTGGTCGCCACCGCCGGTCTGGATTATCTGACGGCCACCCTCCCCCGCCTAAAGCGGGAGAAACAAATCGATTTTTGCGTGGTCAACGGGGAAAACACCGCCGTTCTGGGGCTGCTGCCCCGGCAGGCCGAGGAAATCTTCAACGCCGGCGCGGATGTGATCACCATGGGCAACCACACCTGGGGCAAACGCGAGCTGATTCCATATATGGAAGAAACGAAGGGCATCCTGCGTCCGGCCAATCTCTCGCCGCAGCAGCCCGGCGTCGGCTGGGACGTGTTCGAAACGCGCTTCGGCAGCATTGCGGTCATCGACCTGATCGGCCGCTGCGGGATGGACTACACACCGGACAATCCCTTCCTTCTGGTGGAAAAAATCCTGCCAAAGCTGCACACGAAGCTGATCTTCGTCGAGCTGCACGCCGAGGCAACCTCGGAAAAGCTCGCCATGGGCTGGATGCTCGACGGTCGCGTCAGCGCCGTCTGGGGTACGCATACCCATGTACAAACCGCCGATGAGCGCGTGCTGCCCCGCGGCACCGGCTATCTGACCGACCTCGGCATGACCGGCCCGCGCGATTCCGTGCTTGGCATCCGGCCGGAGCTTTCCATTCAGAAGTTCCGGGGCGACCTGACGCGCCGCTATGAGCCTGCGCCCGGCCCGCGCAAGCTGGAGGGCTGCGTTTTTACCGTCGACGCCGGCAGCGGCCGCTGCGTCGGTACAGAAAGGGTGAGCCTGCATGATTAGACTGCTGCACGCCGCGGACTTTCATCTGGATTCCGCATTCTCCGCGCTGCCGCCGGAGCGCGCGGCCGAACGCCGTCAGGAGCAGCGCTTCGCCTTGCAGGCGCTGGGCGCTCTGTGCCGCGAACGCGGCTGCGATGCGGTGCTGCTCTCCGGCGACCTGTTCGACAGCGCCCGCATCTATCGCGACACGCTCGACGCGCTGCGCCGCTTCTTTGCCGATTGCGGCGCGGAGGTATTTATTGCCGCGGGCAACCACGACTATCTCTCCCCCGGCTCGCCCTATCTGACGGAGACGTGGCCGGAAAACGTCCACATTTTCCCCACGCAGGAGATCTCCTGCGTTTCCGTGGAGCGCCTGCATCTGAACGTCTACGGCGCATCCTTCACCGCGCCGGAAGCGCCCGCGCTGCTGGAGGGCTTCCGCGTTTCTGACCCGCAGGCCGTCAACGTGATGGTGCTGCACGGCGACACGCAGCCCGCCTCGCCCTATGACCCCGTCACCTCCGCGCAGATCGCCGCCTCTGGGCTGGACTATCTGGCGCTGGGGCATATCCACGCCGCCGGTTCCGTCAAGGCCGGGAAAACGCTCTGCGCATGGCCGGGCTGCCTGACCGGTCGCGGCTTTGACGAATGCGGTCAGAAGGGCGCGCTGCTGGTGGAGCTGGACGGCGCCTCCTGCCGGACAGAGTTTCTGCCCGTGCGGACACGCCGGTATGAAATTTTGCAGGTAGAAGCGGGGAGCGATCCCCTCGCGGCTGTGCTTGCCGCCCTGCCGCAGGGCGCGCAGGAGGACTGCTATCGCATTCTTTTCACCGGCGAGAGCGAGGGGCTGGATCTGCACGCGCTTTCGCGCGCGCTCGCGCCGCGGTTTTACAGTCTTTCCCTCCGCGACTGCACGGTTCCGAAAACGGAGCTCTGGGCGGGCTGCGGGGAGGACACCCTGCGGGGACATTTTCTTCTGGAGCTCAAGCGCCGCTACGACGGCGCGGACGAACCCACGCGCCGCATCCTCGCGCAGGCAGCCCGGCTGACCCTTGCGCTGATGGACGGCAGGGAGGTCACACTATGATCATCAAAAAAATGCGCGCTTCCTTCGGCAAGCTGCACGGAGAGCTGACGCTGCACGAGGGGATGAATCTCCTCTGCCTGCCGAATGAGGCCGGCAAGTCCACGTGGAGCGCCTTCCTGCTGGCAATGCTCTACGGCATCGACACCTCCGAGCGCGCCGGAAAGACCAATCAGGGTCTGCCCGCCAAGGAGCGCTACCGCCCGTGGGACGGCAGCCCCATGCAAGGCGCGGTCGAGCTGGTCTGGCGCGGCCGGGAGATCACCATCGAGCGCACGACCGCCGGGCGCATCCCTATGGGCGTGTTCCGTGCCTACGAGACCGCCGGCGGCGCGCCCGTGCCGGAGCTGACGGGCGAAAACTGCGGAAAGCTCCTGTGCGGCGTAGAGCGTTCTGTGTTTGAGAGGACCGCCTTTATCCGCCAGCTCGGCATGGCTGTGACGGAGGATGCCCAACTGGAGCAACGGCTCAACGCACTCGTCACGACCGGCGAGGAGGGAAAATCCTACTCTCAGTTGGAAAAAGAACTGAAAAATCTGAAAAATAAGTGCTCCTACCGCGGAAGCGGGCAGATCCCGCGCCTGAGCGCGCGGGTCGTGGAGCTGGAAGAACGCCTTGCGCAGCTTCATGCCGCGCAGGATGAGGCGATGGTGCTCGCCGCGCAGCGTGAAGCCGCGCAGGAGCAGAAAGACCGCATGGATGCGCTGAAAGCGCGGGTCGACCGCGCGCAGAGCGCCCACCGCCGCGCCGGCTTTGAGGAGCTCAACAACCGGGTGCAGACGCAGGAGCTGCTGTGCCGCCGCCTGGAGGAGGGCTGTGCCGGTCTGCCGGACGAAGGCGAACTGCACCGCCTGCAAAAGCAGCTTGACACCGCACAGGATGCCCTGCGCACCGCGCAGATGGAAGCCGCCTTCGGCGCAAGCGAGGTGGAAAAGCCCGCCGCGCCGCAGGGCTTTTCGGGTCTGAGCGCGGAAGCTGCCAGACAGCAGGCGGCGCAGGAGGTTGAGGAATACCGGCAGCTTCGCGAAGCGCAGCCGCCGAAAAAGCTGCTGCCGCTGCTTTTGTGCCTGCTGGCGGTCGCCGCGGGCGCGGGGCTGTTCTTCGTGCAGCGCTGGGCCGGACTTGCCCTTGCGGGCGCGGGACTGATCGCGCTGATCGTCGTGCTGATTTTCCTGAGCCGCCGCAGTGCAAAGGTGCAGGAGCGCCGCCGCAGCGCCGAGCTGATCCCGCTGCGCTACGGCGTGAAAACCTGCGATGAGATCACCGCGCAGGCGGAGTCCTACGCGTCTACCATGGAGGAATATGCGGAGAAAAAGGCGGATTCCGACGCGCAGAAGGCGGCCTACGCCGCCGAGATCGACCGCATCCGTTCGCGCATCGACGGACTTGTCGCGCAGGTGCGTATCTTTGCGCCGGAGTGCGGCGACGCGGCTTCCTGCCGCGAGGCCGTTTCCACTGCAATCCGTGCACGGGAGCGTCTGACCGCCGAGTGCCGCACGCGCGACGCCATGCGCCAGCAGAGTCAGTCCATGCAGCTGCTGCTTGGCAGCGAGGAGGCCGTGCAGGAGGACGCGGAGGCGCTGCGCTACGACCCGCAGGAGGTGGCGCACCGTCAGGAGCAGGCCGCGCAGGATCTTGCCCAGATCAACGCGCGCCTGTCACACAAGCGCGGGCAGATCTCCATGCAGGGCGACGCCGTGGCGATGCAGGCCGAGCTGGAGCAGCTTGCCGAGCAGCTTGCCGCCGCGCAGGACACCGACCTTGCGCTGGACTATGCGCTCGCCGCACTGAAAAACGCGGATGAGGCGCTGCGCTCCCGTTTCTCCCCGCAGATCACCGCCGAGGCGGGCGCGATCCTCTCCGAGCTGACGGATGGGAAATATCCCAACGTTCTTTTGCAGCCGGATATGCGCCTGTCGGTGCGGGAGGAGAACGGAACGGTCATGCGTCCCGCCGCCGCCATGAGCTGCGGCACGGCCGACCAGATGTATCTGGCACTTCGGCTGGCCATGTGCCGCCGTCTGCTGCCGCCGGACGCGCCGCTGATCCTCGACGACGCGCTGGTGAACTTTGACGACGCGCGTATGAAGCTGGCCATGCAGCTGCTGCGCCGCGAGGCGGAGACGCGGCAGATCCTGCTGTTCTCCTGCCACCGCCGGGAAAGCGAGGCGTGAGCATGTACTTTGATTCCCATGCCCATCTGGACGACCCCCGCTTCGACGCCGACCGCGAGGAGATCTTCGCCGCGCTGGCGCAGCAGGGGCCGGTCATGAACGTCGGCTGCGACCTGCCCTCCTCTGAGGCAAGCGTTGCGCTGGCGCACAAATATCCCTTTGTCTATGCCGCCGTCGGCAGCCATCCGGACGATGCAGCCAATGTGGACGGCCGGCTGCTGGATACCTATCGGTGCCTGTGCGCGGATGCGCGCGTGCGCGCCATCGGCGAGATCGGTCTGGATTATCACTACGAGGATGTGCCGCGGGCGCAGCAGATCGTCGCCTTTGAGCAGCAGCTGGAGCTGGCCGAGGCGCTGGGGCTGCCGGTCATCGTCCACGAGCGCGAGGCGCACGGCGATGCGATGGACATCCTCCGGCGGCATCCGGATGTGCGCGGCGTGTTCCACTGCTTCTCCGGCTCAAAGGAGATGGCGCTCTGGCTGGTCGAGCGCGGGTGGTACATCGGCTTCACCGGCGTGCTGACCTTCAAAAACGCCCGCCGCGCCGTCGAAGCGGCACAGGCGCTGCCGCTCGACCGCATCCTCATCGAAACGGACTGCCCCTATATGGCGCCGGAACCGTACCGCGGCCGCCGCAATGACAGCCGCTATGTTCCGCTGGTCGCGGCAAAGCTGGCACAGCTCCGCGGCCTGACGCAGGAGGAGGCCGGACGCATCACGGCAGAAAACGCCATGCGTCTTTTTGGTATTGAAGCATAAAAGGACTCCGTTCCCCGACGGGAACGGAGTCCTTTTATCAATCGGTCAGACCATGCGGCAGCTCTCGCAGCTTTCGCAGTCCGGGAATTTGGAGTGGTCGTATGCAATGCCGTTGCGGTCGTAATAATCCTTGACCGCCGACTTGATGGCCTCCTCCGCCAGCACGGAGCAGTGCAGCTTGTGCGCAGGCAGGCCGCCTAGCGCATCGACGACATCCTTGTTCGTCAGCGCGAGCGCCTCGTCGATCGTCTTGCCCTTGATCATCTCCGTTGCGATGGAGCTGGAGGCGATGGCGCTGCCGCAGCCGAAGGTCTCAAACTTCACGTCCTCAATGACGCCGCCCTTGATCTCCAGATACATTTTCATAATGTCGCCGCACTTGGCGTTGCCGACCTCGCCGACACCATCGGCATTGTCAATGCTGCCCACATTGCGCGGGTGCATGAAGTGATCCATTACCGTTTCCGTATACAAAGCCATTTTTCGTTCCTCCTTACAGAATGAATTGCTTTTTGCCGCTGACCAGGTCTTTCCACATCGGGGACATATTGCGCAGGTACTCCACGATCTGCGGAACCTCGGCCAGAATGTGATCCATTTCCTCTTCGGTGTTCCACTCGCACAGGCTCAGCCGCAGCGAACCGTGCGCGACCTCATGCGGGCGGCCGATGGCCAGCAGCACGTGGCTGGGGTCGAGCGAGCCGGAGGTGCAGGCGCTGCCGGAGGAAGCGCAGATGCCCTTCGCATCCAGAAGCAGCAGCAGGCTCTCGCCCTCGATGCCCTCAAAGCAGAAGCTGACATTGCCGGGCAGACGATTCACCGGGTCGCCGTTGAGCGCGCAGTGCGGGATCTCGGACAGCCCCGCGATCAGCTTGTCGCGCAGGGCGGAGACCTTCTGTGCGTTTTCTTCCATATGGTCGACCGCCTCGCGCAGCGCCGCAGCCATGCCCATGATGGCGGGGATGTTCTCCGTGCCGGCGCGCTTGCCGCGCTCCTGGGAGCCGCCCTCGATCAGGCTCGTAAGCACAATGCCCTTGCGGGCGTACAGCACGCCGGTGCCCTTCGGCCCGTGGAACTTGTGTGCCGACAGCGACAGCAGATCCACCTTCTGCGCCTGCACGTCGATGGGCAGATGGCCCGCCGCCTGCACCGCGTCGGTGTGGAACAGCACGCCGCGCTCGCGGCAAACCGCGCCGATCTCCGCAATGGGCAGGACGGAGCCGATCTCGTTATTGGCGTACATCACTGTGACGAGACAGGTGTCCTCGCGGATGGCGTCGGCTACCTGCTGCGCCGTGACCGTTCCGATGGGGCCGACAGGCAGCAGCTCGATCTCAAAGCCCTCTTTTTCGAGCTTTTTCAACGTGTGCAGCACCGCGTGGTGTTCAAACGCGGTGGATATGATGTGCTTTTTCCCTTTGCGCTCGCCGATGCGGGCGGCGGAGAGGATTGCCTGATTGTCCGCCTCGCTGCCGCCGGAGGTGAAATAGATCTCCCGCGGGGTGCAGTTCAGGCACTGTGCGACCGTTTCGCGGGCGCCTTGCAGCGCCTCCGCGGCACGCTGGCCGACGGAATGGAGGCTGGAGGGGTTGCCATAGATCTCGTCCATATAGGGAAGCATGGCTTCAATGGCTGTGCGGCTCATTTTTGTCGTGGCCGCATTGTCCGCATAAACCTGCATATTGATTCCTTCTTTCGTGGTATCTATAATAAACATATTTATTTACTAGGTTTAATTGCATTATACTCCGCAAAGCCTACTTTGTCAATAGGTTTTTAAATCGCGTTTCGGTTTTCGTGCACAAGATCTTCCAGGCTCACGCCGTCGAGATAGTTGTTGATGAGCGTTTCCAGATTCTCCCACATGGAAAGTGTTTCGCATTTGCAGGCGCGAGGACATGGATTCTCACCGCCTTCCAGACAGGAAACGGGAGCGAGCGAACCCTCCGTCAGGCGCAGGATCTCACCCACGGAATAGTCCTTGAGCGCCCGGTTGAGGCGGTAGCCGCCGCCCTTGCCGCGCATACCCTCGACCAGACCGGCCTTGACCAGAACGGAGACGATGCTCTCCAGATATTTTTCGGAAATCTCCTGCTTTTTTGCAATGACCGGCAGGGAAAGATAGGTTCCCTTTTCCGCCTGCGCCAACTCCAGCATCACGCGCAGCGCGTAGCGGCCCTTGGTAGAAACCAGCATAAAAATGCCTCCTTGCTTAGATAAACCTAGTATACCACCATGTTTTAGAAAATACAAGCTGCAAATCTTAAAAATCCCGCCGGGCTGTGCGCAGCCCGGCGGGAATGATGTATTTCACAGCAGCTCATACAGCGGCGGTTGGCCCTCGCGCTGCGGAAGGTAGCGAACCGAGCCGATGCGCGGCCCGGACACGCCGTATTTCGGAGAATAGCCGAACAGATCGACATAGCGGTCCAGATCGGCGCGCTCGGCCTGCATCGCACGCAGCAGCTCCGCCGTCGCACGGACATCGTCTATCGCGCGGTGGGAATTGCGCACCTTCTCCTCCAGGCCATAGGCAAAGATGGCGTCGTTCAGGCGGTGGGGATAGGGACGGCGGTCGCGGTAGACCGTCAGCACATCCAGCTTGGGCTTCTCCCGCAGGATGCGCGCATCGCCGTACTGTGCCAGAAAATAGTACAGAAACAGCAGGTCAAACTGCGCGTTATAGGCTGCAAGCATCGTTTCTCCGTCCAGGAGCCCGGCCAGCAGTGCGGCGAAGGCCTGCTTGGAGATGCCCTCCTCGCGGAGGACTTCGTCCGTAATGCCCGTCAGCGCGGTAATGCGCGGCGGCAACCGGCGGTCGTCCCGGCGGCGGATAAATTCGTCTTCTTCGGCGATGACGGCGATCTGTCCGTCCTGCATCGTCAGCTTCACAGCGGCAAATTCGATGATCTCGTCCCCTGTGGGGCTCAGGCCGCTGGTCTCCGTGTCAAACACGAGAACCGAACGGCAGCGAGAAAAGAGCGAAGCCGACATCACTCGTAGAGCGGATACTTTTTCGTCAGCTCCGCGACAGCGGCGCGCACCTTTTCCTGCGTTCCGGGGAAGTCCACGGCGGTGTCATAGATGCACTGCGCAATGACCTTCATGTCCTCCGGCTGGAAGCCGCGGGTCGTGACCGCCGGGGTGCCGATGCGCACACCGCTGGTGACGAAGGGCTTTTCCGGGTCGTTGGGGATGGCGTTTTTGTTGACGGTGATATAGTTCTCATCCAGCCGCGCCTGCAATTCCTTGCCCGTGATGTGCAGCGGACGGAGATCGGCCAGCATCAGGTGATTGTCCGTGCCGCCGGAAACGAGGTCGAAGCCCTTCTCCAGCAGCGCCGCAGCCAGCGCCTTGGAATTCTCGACGATCCGGCGCGCATATTCCCTGAATTCCGGCTGGAGCGCCTCGCGGAAGCAAACGGCCTTGGCCGCGATAACGTGCATCAGCGGGCCGCCCTGTGTGCCGGGGAACACGGCGGAATTGATCTTCTTGGCAAATTCTTCCTTGCCCATGATGATGCCGCCGCGAGGGCCGCGCAGGGTCTTATGGGTCGTGGTGGTGACGATGTCGGCATAGGGCACGGGGCTCATGTGCATCCCGCCGGCGACAAGGCCGGCGATGTGCGCCATGTCCACCATCAGCAGCGCGCCGTTGCGGTGGGCGATGTCGGCAAAGCGCGCGAAGTCGATGGCGCGGGGATAGGCGGACGCGCCCGCAACGATCAGCTTGGGGTGGTGCTCCTTTGCAAGGCGCTCCACCTCGTCATAGTCGATGCAGCCGGTGTCGGGGTCGACGCCGTAAGAAACGCTGTGGTAGACCTTGCCGGACTGGTTGGCGGGCGCGCCGTGCGTCAGGTGGCCGCCGTTGGCAAGGCTCATGCCGAGAATGGTGTCGCCCGGCTGTAAAAGCGCGGCATAGACCGCCAGATTCGCCTGCGCGCCGCTGTGCGGCTGGACATTGACAAATTCCGCGCCGAACAGCTCCTTGGCCCGTGCAATGGCAAGACGCTCGACCTCGTCGACGACCTCGCAGCCGCCGTAGTAGCGCTTACCGGGCAGACCCTCCGCATATTTATTCGTCAGGACGGTGCCCATACAGGCGATCACCGCCGGGGAAGCAATATTCTCCGAGGCGATCAGCTCAATGTTGCGCTTCTGGCGGCGCAGCTCCTGCTGCATCAGGACGCCGATCTCGGGGTCGTACTGTTCTACAAAGTCGATGGTGGGGCACAGTGTTTTCATGTTTTTTCCTCTTTCCTTCTGATGTGCTGCACAAAACAAAAAATGAGTGCAGCCAACTCCGGCGACACTCATACCTTCAGATGCCTGCACATCGGCAGGTCAGCCTCTGTCCTTTTGCCTGAGAGATTCGGCTTTCGCCTTGCACCTTCGGCACTCATAAATGAGATTCTCCAGAGATCCCTCGGCGGCTCGGTCCTTTCTCTCCTGAGAGCTTTACTCCTTCGGCTTGCCTGCGGCAACTTTCCCGAACCGCTTCATACGGGATAGTATTGGTTTGTAATTCTATTATAATACGTTTTCGGGGAATTGCAACCGTCACTTTCAATAATCCTGTATAAATATGTTCATACTGATTCTGCTTTTTCCACAAAAAAACTTGATTTTGACAGAAAATCCCCTTGCGTCCGCGTAGCATTTCCCGGCGCATCATGCTATAATTAGCATATGGAAAAACGAAAAACACATGGATTGAGGTGATCGCGCTATGCCGCGTTCTTTTTTCGGCGGCGTCCATCCGAAGGGGTATAAGGAGCTGTCGCGCGACGAAGCACTGACGGTCTTTCAGCCGAAGCTCGTCAGCATTGCGATGTCGCAGCACATCGGCGCGCCGTGCAAGCCGCTGGTTTCCGTCGGGCAGCGTGTGACCGTCGGGCAGAAGGTCGGCGACGGCACGGGACTCTGCGCGCCGGTACACGCCTCCGTTTCCGGCACGGTCGTCGCCGTGGAGGAACGGCCGCATCCCGGCGGAACGCCGGTTCTGTCCGTCGTGATCGAAAATGACGGACGGGACGACCTGTCGCCGGACATCCGCCCGCGCGAATCCATCGGCGAGCTGGACGCGCAGGCGCTCATTGACATACTCCGCGAGGCCGGCATCACCGGCATGGGCGGCGCGGGCTTCCCCACCTATTTCAAGCTCTCCTCGGGGCTGGGCAAGGTGGACACCGTGATCGTCAACGGCGCAGAATGTGAGCCCTACATCACCGCGGACGACCGCCTGATGCGCGAGACCCCGGAGCGAGTCATGGGCGGCCTGCGGATCATCCGTAAAATTTTGCAGCCGGAGCGCACCGCCATCGGCATCGAGGCCAACAAGCCGGAGGCCATCGAAGCCATGCGCGCGGCGCTGGAAGAAGGCGTGGAGCTGCTGCCGCTGCGCGTGCGCTACCCGCAGGGCGCGGAAAAGCAGCTCATCCAGTCCGTCACCGGGCGCTGCGTGCCCCCCGGCGGCCTGCCCGCCTCGGTCGGCTGCGCGGTGTTCAACGCCGCCACCTGCGCGGCGATCTACGACGCGGTTTACGCAGGAATGCCGCTGGTGCGGCGCGCCGTTACCGTGACGGGCGGCGCCATCGCCCATCCGCGCAACTTCATCGCCCCCATCGGCACGCCCTTTTCCGAGCTGATCGAGGCCGCAGGCGGCTTTGCCTGCACACCTTATAAAATTCTCTGCGGCGGCCCGATGATGGGTCTTGCCCAGTATACCATCGACGCCATGACCATCAAGGGCTGCAACGCCATCACCTGCCTTTCCGAAAAGGACCGCCGCGGGCAGGCTGCGCAGCACTGCATCCGCTGCGGCAAGTGCGTGGAAAACTGCCCAATGCACCTGATGCCGCTGTTCATGCACAAAGCGTCCGCCGCCGGGAAGCTGGAACGGCTGAAGGAGCTGAACGTCGCCGACTGCATCGAGTGCGGCTGCTGCGCCTACGGCTGCCCCGCCGGGCTTCCGCTGGTACAGAGCTTCCGCACGGCCAAGCGTATGCTGCGCGATGCCGCCGCACGGGAAAAGGAGGCTGCAAAATGAAATTCATCCCCGGAACTCTGACGATCTCCTCCTCTCCGCACGCCCACTCTCCCAATTCCACCCGCCGCATCATGCTCGACGTGTGCATTGCGCTGCTTCCGGCGCTGTGCGGCGCGATCTGGTTCTTCGGCTGGCGCTGCCTGACGGTCGTGCTTGTGAGCGTGGCCTCCTGCGTCTTTTTTGAGTGGGGCTACCGCAAGGTCATGAAAAAGGAGGCCGCCTGCGGCGACCTCTCGGCCGTCGTCACCGGCATCCTGCTTGCCTTTGTCTGCCCGCCGACCATTCCCTACTGGGTCGTGGTTCTCGGCGCGCTGTTTGCCATCGTGCTGGTCAAGCAGCTTTTCGGCGGCATCGGCCAGAACATCGTCAACCCCGCGCTGGCCGCGCGCGCCTTCCTCTTCAGCTGGCCGGTTTTCATGAACACATGGGTCCGCTCCGGCATACATCCGGCCGTGTTCTCCAATCCCACCACGCAGGCGCTCGACGGTCTGACCGCCGCAACGCCGCTGGCCGCCATGTCTGCGGGCAAGCTCCCGGCGGAGGACGCGCTCGACCTACTGGTCGGGCAGGTCGGCGGCTGCATCGGCGAGGTCTCCGCGCTTCTGCTGCTGCTCGGCGGCATCTATCTGGTGCTGCGCCGGGTCATCAGTCTGCGCATTCCGCTTTCCTACCTCGGCACCGTGGCGGTGCTGGCCTTCGCCTTCCCGCTGGGCGGCGCGGACCGTCTGGACTGGATGCTCTGCCAGCTGCTCTCCGGCGGTCTGATGCTCGGCGCGATCTTCATGGCGACCGACTACACCACCTCTCCCGTCACCCACGCGGGGCAGATCGGCTTCGGCATCGGCTGCGGCGTGCTGACCATTCTCTTCCGCTATTTCGGCACCTATCCGGAGGGCGTGAGCTACGCCATCCTGATCATGAACTGCTGCGTCGGCTTCTTCGACAAGCTCGGCATCCCGAAGCGCTTCGGCACGGCCAAAAAGGAGAAGGGAGGTGAGGCGGCATGACCAGAAGCAAAAGCACCGTCGCCTACGTCCTTCGCCTGACGCTCACGCTGTTTCTCATCACCACCGTCGTCGCAGGCCTTCTGGGTCTGGTCAACTACATGACGGCGGACACCATCGCCAGGCAGATTGCCCAGAAGGCGGAAAACGCCATGCGGCAGGTTCTGGAGGCCGACGGCTACGAACCGCTGGACATCCCGGAGGGCAGCGCCGTGACCGCCGCCTACCGCGCAGGCGAGAAGGGCTATGTCGTGCGCGTCGCACCCAACGGCTTCGGCGGCGCGATCGACATGATGGTCGGCGTTGATCTAAACGGCGCCGTCACCGGCGTCGCCATCGTTTCTCAGTCCGAGACGGCCTCTCTCGGCGCAAACTGCACCCGCGAGGACTTCCGCGCGCAGTTCACCGGCAAGACCGGCTCGCTGTCGGTCAGCAAGGACGGCGGCGAGATCGAGGCGCTGACCGGCGCGACCGTGACCTCCCGCGCCGTGACCGAGGGCGTCAACACCGCGCTGGAATTCGTGCAGGAGGTGCTGAAATGAACTTCAAAAAGCAATTCAAGGAGGGCCTTCTCACCAACAACCCCGTGATGGGCCAGCTGCTCGGTATGTGCTCCACCATGGCCATCACCACCACGCTCTTTAACGGCATCGGCATGGGGCTTTCCGTTACCATCATTCTGATCTGCTCCAACATTGCCATTTCTCTCCTGCGCAAGGTCATCCCGGATAAGATCCGCATCGCGGCCTACGTCGTCGTGATTGCAGGCTTTGTGACCATGGTCGACCTCCTGCTGCAAGCCTATGTCCCGGCGCTGTCGGAGAGTCTGGGCGTGTTTATCCCGCTGATCGTCGTCAACTGCATCATCCTCGGCCGCGCGGAAGCCTTCGCCTCGAAAAACGGCGTGCTGGCTTCCGCAGTGGACGGCCTGACGCAGGGCATCGGCTACACCGTGGCGCTCGTGATGATGTGCGTCATCCGCGAGCTGCTGGGCAGCGGCACCTTCGGCAAGGGCGTATTCGGCGCGGACGGCATCCGCATTCTCCCCGAACAGTACCCGGCCATGCTGCTGATCATGCCGGTCGGCGGCTTCCTGACGCTGGGCTGCCTGATCGCCTTTACGCAGTGGTTTAACCGCCGTCTGGCACAGAAGGCGGCAGAAAAGGAGGCGGCAAAATGAAGGTATTTCTCTCCCTGTTCACCATCGCGCTGAACGCGATCCTCGCAGAAAACTTCATTCTCGTCAAATTCATGGGCATCTGCCCCTTCATGGGCGTTTCCAAGCGCTCGGACACCGCGCTGGGCATGGGCCTCGCCGTCACCTTCGTCATGGGCATCGCCTCCGCCGCAACCTGGGCGGTCAACGAGTTTTTGCTCGTGCCGCTGAACCTTGCGTATATGCAGACGCTGGTGTTCATTCTGGTCATTGCCGCGCTGGTGCAGCTCGTGGAAATGTTTTTGCAGAAGTCCGTTCCCTCGCTCTATCAGGCGCTGGGCATCTATCTTCCCCTGATCACCACCAACTGCGCCGTGCTGGGCGTGGCGCTGCTGAACATCCAGAAGAGCTACAATTTCATCGAATCCCTGTTCTACGGCGTGACGGGCGGCATCGGCTTCACCGTGGCGATCCTCCTGTTCTCCTCCGTCCGCGAGCGGCTGGAGGACTGCGACTGCCCCAAGGCCTTCAAGGGTTTCCCCATTGCGCTGATCGCCGCCGGTCTGCTGGCGCTGTCCTTCATGGGCTTCTCCGGCTTCCGGGTCTTTAAGTAAGGAGGCGGGCAATATGAAAGAAATTCTCTATGCCGTGCTGGTGCTCGGCGTGATGGGCGCGCTGCTCGGCGGCGTCCTCGCCATCGCCTCCAAGGTCTTTGCCGTCAAGGTGGACGAACGACTGCCCAAGCTGACCGAGGCGCTGCCCGGCGCAAACTGCGGCGGCTGCGGCTTCGCCGGCTGCGGCGCCTACGCGCAGGCCGTGCTCGACGGCAAGGCGCCCATCGGCCTGTGCGCCGCAGGCGGCGCGGAAGCCGCGAAGAAGATGTCCGAGGTCATGGGCGTGCAGGCCGTGGAGTTCGAAAAGACCGTTGCCATGGTCAAATGCCGCGGCAAAAACCATCTGGCAAAGGGCGTCTATGACGGTATTGCCGACTGCCGCTCGGCCGTGTTCGTCACGGGCAACGGCCCCGCCGCCTGCCCCTCCGGCTGCCTTGGCTTCGGCACCTGCGTTTCCGTCTGCAAATTCGACGCCATCCACATCGTCGACGGCGTGGCGCGCGTGGACGCGGACAAGTGCACCGGCTGTATGCAGTGCGTGCAGACCTGCCCGCGCAAGGTCATCGTCCCGGTGTCCTACCACGCCGACATCATCGTCGCCTGCTCCAACCACGAGCGCGGCGCGCTGACACGCAAGGTCTGCGACATCGGCTGCATCGGCTGCCATTTGTGCGAGCGCCAGTGCGATTACGACGCCATCCACGTTCTGCACAATCTTGCCACGATTGACTACAACAAGTGCGTGTCCTGCGGCCGCTGCGCCGCGGTTTGCCCGCGCCACCTGATCTCCGATTCCAACCTGCGCACCGACATGGATGCCGTCCCGGCGATGCAGAGGTAAGCCATGGCGCATTCCATTCTGACGCTGCGACGCGAATTGTG
>CAKUMR010000008.1 GCA_934667865.1 uncultured Oscillospiraceae bacterium
GGCGCACAGTGTGCAGCAGCTCGTGCAGGATGGTGTCCTTTGCCGCCTGATCGCTCACATCGTCCTGCAAGAGCCGCGCGGCGATGCTGATCTCAAAGCAGCCGGGCGCAAGCTCGCGGCACTGCCCCCAGCGGCTTTTCGCGCGCGTATTGACACGCCACACAGAAGCCCTTCCGGGGCGGATTCCGATCGAGCGCAGGTCCGCCTCGCACGCGGCGGCCAGCGCCTGCAAATCCTTCACCGCTGCCCCTCAAATTCGATCTTCACGATCTGCATATCCATCATGCCGTCGCCGACCCTCGACAGGAAGCGGAAAAATCCGCTGACGGCGGGGTCTTTCAGGTCGTTGTAGCCGAGCATATAGCCGCGGCTGGAGATCCGAAGCGAGCTTTCCCTTGCGGAAAGCTCCTTTTTTGCGTCCGAAACGGCAAAATATGCGCCGACATCCTGAATCTCCGCATCCTTGATCCATGTTTTCAGCATCAGCTTCACGGCCTTCCGGTTCGCCGCATCAAAGACGAGCACGCCGCCCGGAAACGCCCCGGCCATCGCCCGCACGAGCGTTCTGACCTGCTCTTTCAGAAAATAGTAAAACACGCCCGCTGCAAAGAACACCGCGCCGCCCGATGCGTCGATCCGCCCAAACCACGCGGTATCGTTCAGGTCGCAGGGGATGTTCTCCTCGCGCTCCCCGGCGGGAAGCAGCTCGTCACGCACCGCAATGACGTCGGGGAAATCCAGATTGTAGATCTTGCAGCTTCCGTTGTCGCAGCTCCGGCCCGTGGCGTCCAGCCCGCACCCGAGATTGACCACCGCCGCATTCGGATGCGAGCGCAGATAGTCCCGCACCTCAAAGGCAAGGTCGCTCTGGCGCATCGCCGCTTCCAGAAAGCCGAAACGCTGCATCAGGCTGCCGGACTTCTTCTCCAGCGCCGAAAAATCATAGTCGATCTGCTCCATCAGCCGGATGGCAGCCTCGTCGCGGAATAAATTCGGATAGCGCTCCGAGCACATTTTTCTCCCGTAGAGCGGGATGACCAGCGTTTCCTGCACGGTATTCTTTTCGATCTTGTATTTCCTCATCTTCTTCTGCCGTGTCCGGCTGCTCCTTTCCGTCGTGTAATTAGCTTTTGCTAACCGCCATGCTTTTCAAAAGCCGCCTCCCGGCGGCCGGTTCAGTGCTATTCTATCGCGAATCCGCCGCCCTTGCAAGATGGTTTTTCCTGTTTTTTCAGAAAAACCGGCCGCGCCTGCGCATGGAAAACCTCTGCCGGACAGGCATCTTACCGCTTGCGCCGTTTTTTGACCGCTTGCGCCAAACCGCTTGCGCGGCGGCGGTCTTTCCAATAGAATGAAGATGTAAAACTATGCTGGGGAGGTGCGCTATGCGGCTGATTCTATACGGAACGGCAGAGGAACACAACGAGCTGACCAGAGCGCTGGCGGCGCTGCCGGATTACAGCTACCGCAGGATCCAGATCTCCGCCTATTCGGACTACGACAGCTTTGTCGCAGGGCTGGGCGACGCACCGCCCAAGGGCGTCGTCGTCACGATGAACGGCGCGGAGGGCATGGAGGGCGTGATCGCCGCGCGGGATATCTTGAAGGATGTCCCAGTGATCTGGTTCTCCGACGACAACGGCTTCGGCGTGCAGTCCTACCGGCTTGGCTGCGCCTATTTCCACGAAAAACCTGTTTCAACCGGGATCTTATCTGCGGCGATCGCAAAATGCGTGTAAAGGAGAAAAGCAATGAACACAAAAACCACACGGAAGCAGCGCGTCGTTTCCATCCTGCTGGCGCTCGTTCTGGTGCTTTCCATGCTGCCGGCATCGGCATTTGCAGAGGAAAGCACCAATCAGGCGGCGGTCACGGCCGGCGGTACGACGACGGAGTTCGCCACCTATGCGCAGGCGGTCGCCTACGCAAACGCGCACAGCGGCAGCACGCTCCGGCTGCTGGCGGACATTGTTTCGCCGGAATACCCGGAGCTTGCGGACACTCCGTTCATTACCGGCAATTTCACGCTGGATTTGAACGGAAAGAGCATTGACCTGGTCGATGTCGGCTCCTTCGGCTTTGATGAGGACGAAGAGATCGTCAAGGATCAGGCCGGCACACTTACCGTGACCGGCAGCGGCAGTATCGAACTTCTTACCTTGACCCACGGCGCGCTGACCCTGAACGGCGGCACGGTGAACGAGCTGAGAGCAGAGGACTTTGCCGCCACGGTGCATATCACCGGCGGCACGGTGGAAAACTTTGTGCTTTCTCTCCAGTGGGATGAAACAGCCTCTGCCGACATCTCCGGCGGTTCGGTGCAGAAGCTGGAACTGGGCACCGGCACGGTGAACGTCACCGGCGGCAGCCACGGCTCGGAAACCGCACATTGGGGGATAAACAGCGGCACGCTGAATATCACCGGCGGCAGCTTTTCGACCCTGAGGCTTTTGGTCACCGGCGGTAAGATCAACCTCACCGGCGGCGAATTCAAGTATATCTCCACCGATCCTCAGGCACCCTCCAGCGAATATCAAAAGCCGATGCTGGGCTCCTTGCTGGGCGACAGCTGCGCATTTTACGGCAAGGACGGCAGTCTGGTCAGCGCCGACGTGCTGACGCTGGAAAACGTCAAGATCATTGCCGACCACGAGCACACCTATCAGGACGGCAAGTGCACCGCCTGCGGCGCGCTGTGCAGGCACGACCGGGTGGAAACCGCCATGGGAAAATGCGAGGTCTGCGGCGTCCAGCTGGAGGCGGAGGTAAGCTCTGAGGGCTCAAGCCCGGTGTACTATACCTCCTTCACCCAGGCATGGGATGCCCTCCAGCCCAACCGGAAGGATCAGGTCACCGTTACGCTGCTTCGTCCCAGATACGATCTGGGGAACACGGAGCTGTATGTGAGCACAAACAACATCCGGCTTGACCTGAACTACCACGTCATGTTCGGCACCGGCAAGATCGTCGTGAGCGGGGATCACTCCGCCTTCACCGTGGCAAACGGTGAACTGAGCGGGATCACCGTGGAGGCGGCGGGCGGCACCGTAACGGTGGAGGATGACTGCGACGGCATGAAGGCCCTCCGCGTCACCAGCACCAAGTCGATCGTGACCATCCGGGGCGGCAATTTCGAAAAATTGGAACTACCCGCCACCGATACCGAGAGTCTGAAAAATGTGAAGCTCTCCGGCGGTGACTTTACATCCATCAGCTTTACTGGCACCGGCACGGTGGCCATCACCGACCTGCTGGAGGCGGGCTATGCTTTCCAGGATAACAAGGGTACAGCCTCCGGCCAGGCCGGCGCACTGGTGCCCTATGGCAGGAGCTTCGACGCGAAAACGTATTTTGCAGACCTTGAGGTGGTGAAATGCGAACACAGCGCCGTGAACGAAGTCAAGGGCTACTGCAATTACTGCGGCAAGCTGTACGAGGGCAAGATCACCGACAAGGACGGCACAGTGCGCTATGTCGAAAAATTGCAGGAAAGCGACTTTGCAGACGGCAATACGGTCGTTCTGCTGCGCGATTTCACGGGCAGCACCCTCGTACCGAAGGGTGACTGCACGATCGACTTGAACGGCCGTTCCGTGAGCCAGATCAGCTTTATCGTGCAGGACGGAACGCTGACCCTCAAGGGCTATGGCAAGATCAACGTTGTCATCCTCGGCTATGGGGAGATCGACAGCACGCTGGTGATCGAAGATGCGGCCTACAGAAACCGCGTCAAGATCGGCACACTGTCCGTCAACAAGACCACGAATACCAAATTGACCGGCGGACAGTTCGAAAAGATCGAACGGAAGGACGGCCGCTTCGTCGAAGAGCTGCTGGCGGAAGGCTGTTCCTTCTTCAACGCAGATTGGGATATGCCGGAATATATCGAGGGCAAAACAGCGCTGAATAAGGCGTATTATATCGCCGAGCACGAGCATTGGTTCATCGTGAACATTGATGGCGAGACCCAGTGTCAGGATTGCGGCATGCCCTGCCATCACACGGCCATCGGCCCGGACGGCAAGTGTCAGGATGTCTGCAAGCGGCAGATCTACGTGGCCGCGCTGACCACGGCGGACGAAACTGTGACAAATTATGAATCCTTCCTCGATGCGTGGACTGCGGCGGCCGCAGCCAACGATTCGACCCTGCGCCTGCTGTGCGGCGTGACGCTTGACAGCGACGACATCTACGACGTCGGCGACGACGGCGACGGCAGCAGCGCCGACATCCTGCTTTCTCTGGATTCCGGAAGGTTCACGCTCGACCTCGGCGGCTTTGCGCTGAAGGCAGGCGCCTCCGGCGCGCTGCTCAAGGTCAGCGGCACGGCAGACCTGACCATTCAGAACGGCAGCCTGATCAACACCTACCGTGCAGAGGGCGACGGGCAGGTCTTCCGCACCTCCGGCAGCGCCCTTACGCAGGAGGGCGGCTCGGTGCGGCTCAGCGCCGTGAATCTCACGGGCGCAGCAGGGACCAGCGGCGTCGCCGGCCAGCTGATCCAGGCCAATGCGGTGAACCTGTCCGACGGCACGCTCACCGTGTCGGGCGGCGAATTCACCGGCTCCGTCGCGGTCTTTCAGAGCAGCGACACACAGAACCCCACTCTGAACATTTCCGCCGCCATCCTCCATAACGGACTGAACTATGCCTACATCGGTGAGAGCAGAGAGCCCGCCCGCGTTCGCGCCTGCTTTGCCGAGGGCAGTATGCTCTTTGGTGTGGACGGCAAATACATTGATGTTGCAGACAACAGCCACTGGACGCTTACTGCGATCGAGGATATCTCAATTCACAGCTTCGACTACAGCGGCGAGGCGGTCGTCAGGCCGCATCAGCACAGCTTCGTGGACGGCGTATGCGCCGAGTGTGATTACGTCTGCCCGCACGACAGCGGCGTAAACGACCGCGAGGCGAGCTATTTTGAAAAGGCAATCTGCTCTCTCTGCCACTGCGAGTACGGCGACTATCTGAAAGACACCACCGCGCCCACGGGCGAGATCAAAATCAAGGACCGCACATGGTGGCAGACGGCCCTGAATACGATCTCCTTCGGTCTGTTCTATAAAGAAACCGTCAAAGCAGAAATCACCGGAACGGACGACAGCTACGACCACCCCGGCTTTGACGAGACGAAGCACGCAGTCAGGATCGAATACCTTATCAGCAATACCGCGCTGAGCGAGGAGACTGTTAAGGACTCTGCCTTTATGCAATACACCGAAGCGATCGACCTTTCCGCGGATGATCAGTATGTGATCTATGCCCGCCTGACCGATCATGCAGGCAATACCGCCTATGCCGCCTCCGACGGCTTCGAGATCGACACGACCGCACCGGCGATCGAGGTACTCTCTCCCGTCAGCAAGGTTCTGGACAGCGAAGCCACGATCTATAAATTCTGCACAACGGCACTCGTTTTCCGCGCCGCGGACAAAAACCTCGCGTCCGTAACGGCGGAAAATCCCGAGCTTCTCACAACGGATGCCGACGGCAATTACGTCCTTTCCTATCAGGAAGGCTCCTCTGCGCAGTCCATCGTGCTGACCGACAAGGCGGGCAACGAGCGCCGGGTCAACGTCACGCTCTACGAAGCACACGACTTTGACCCGGAAACGGCCGCGTGCCGCAACTGCGGCGTGCAGGCTGCGGCGAAGGTCGTCTGCGGCGAGGCGGCCGAGTGGTTCGCAAGCGGCGACGAGCTGTTCGCGGCGCTGGAAGGGGAAACCTATGACGGCGCGGCCGTGACGCTGCTGCAAGACGCGGAGATCACCACGGGCGTCACGATCGCCAGCGACCTGAGCTTTGACCTGAACGGCCGCACGCTGAGCAATTCCGGCTCGGCAGGAATCAAAATCGACGGCGAGGTCGCCTTCCACTCGACGGTAGGCGCAGGCAATATTCTTGCGCCTCTCGCGGTGAACGGCGGCGCGCACCTTACCATGGGCTTGGGAATTGGCAACGTAAAGTATCTTTTAGCCATGGGCAAGCTCACCGTTTACTCCGGCAGGTATATCACGCTGCGCAGTATATGTACCGGCAGCGAGGCGGAGAATTTCACGCTCTGCGGCGGCACGTATGACTCGCTGAGCCTGAAAAAGGCGGATGTCAGAGATATTCTGGCCAAGGGCTACTGGTTTGAAAACATTCCCTATGACAAGGCGACCGGCACCAGCATCTCCAAGGTCACCGTCGTTCCCTGCGGGCACGCGAATATCAGCGGCAACCACTGCACCGATTGCGGGATGGAGTTTACCGTTTCCGTGGAGGCAGACGGAACCGTGCATTGGTTTGACACCTTTGCGCGTGCGATCCTCTTTGCCGAGCGAAACGACGGCAGCATAGTGAAGCTCCTGCGGGACATCACGCTTGATACCGCAAACGCAGGCTCGCTGATCAGCGGCAGCATCACGCTGAATATGGGCAGCTTTTCGCTTGACCTCGCCGGGAAGGTGCTGGACATCGGCGGCTATACGCTCAGTGTAATGGACGGCTGCGACCTGACAGTCCTCGACTCCGCCGCTGGCGGCAAGGTCAAGGGCAGCGGGACCGTTGATGCCTGCACCGGCGGCCATCTGACCATTGCCGGCGGCGACTTCACCGGGCTGAGCTGTGTGAATTCGTACTACTGGAATAGTCTGACGCTGAAGGGCGGCAGCTTCCGGCGCATTCTCAGCACCGGCCGCACCCCGATGCAATACCTCGAAAATGACTGCGCCTTTGCCTTTGCGGACGGCAGTTATGCAAAGGAAAGCGATGTGCAGGTCGAGGGAAACACCTACCGGATCGACGACGTTTCCGTCGTGAAAGCGCCGCTGGTCATCACCAAGCAGCCGCGCCCGGTCGTATTCTATATCACGACCCCCGAGGAATCCCGCAGCAAGCCGGCAATTTCGCTTGCCTGCCCGCTGGACGATGCCCCCACCGGGCAGATCACCGCAGCGCTGGAAAGCAGCGACGGCAGCCGGACGTTTGAAACGCGGAACGTCCCCGCCGCAAGCACAATGGAGCTGACCTTCTCCCTCAGCAGCTTTACCACGCCGGGCAGCGGCGGCTATCGCATCCGGCTCACCTACAAGGACTATGAGGTCTGCTCCGACCTCTTCGTCATCGCCGTTCAGGTGTGTAACCACACCGTCAATCTTCCCGTATGGAATATGCGCTACGATAACCTCTGCCGGGACTGCTACTGCGCTTTGGGCGCATTCATCCGCAAGGACAACACGGTGACTGGCTACATCGCAGCGGCAGACGCCTTCGCAGCAGCACAGACCGAGGAAAACCGGGGCTGCACGCTGACCCTGCTGAGCGACTGCAAGGAAACGCTGGCCGTGAAATCCGGCGCCTTCACGCTGATCGTGACGGAGGGCTGCACGATGCAGGGCAATGTCACCGTCGCAAAGGGCGCGGAGCTGACCATCGCCGGGTATGAACGCAGGCCATTCGGCGGCACAGCCAACAGCGTCATCGGCGGCAAGGTCGTGTGCGCCAAGGGCGGCACGCTGACCGCATCGAAAACCGCCTTCCTGAACACCGTCAACTGCGTCGGAACGGGCGATTTCACGAATGTGAGCTTTGGGAATACCGTCAGCGGCAAGGGGCTGAACACCCTGACCGGCTGCACGCTGTACTCCACTTCGACTCTGAGCGTCAGCGGCACGACCACGCTGCTGCGCGGCACTGCCGACGGCACGATCACCGTGAACAGCGGCGGCAAGCTGTCCATCGACAGCCTCACCTGCGAAGGCAGCGTAGTCGCCAAGTCCGGCGGAACGCTGGAGCTTACAGACGGCACGTATCGAGGTGAGGTTACGGCCCAGTCCGGAAGCACCTTCACCGTTGGCGCCAGCACTATCCGAGTCGCAGCCATCGAGAAGGGCGCCAACGCCACGCTGAAGCGCAACGCCGAGTTTGGCGAGATCACCGTCGGCGGCCGCCTCATCGACTGTCTTGACGAGGGTCTGGCCCTGCGGGAGATCAACACCGCCACGATCATCGACGGCCGCGTGCCTATCGCCTCGAATGTCGTCGTCGTTTCGCACCCGCAGCACACCTGCCAGTGGAAGACCAGCACCCACGAAAAGCTCTGCGGCTGCGGCTATGTGGAGGCGACCGACACCGAAGCGCCGGTATTTGACGGGCTCACCGATGCAGGCATCTATTACGGCAGCAAAGCCTTTACGGTGACCGACGAGAACGAATTCACCCTGACCATTGACGGCGAACCCGTGACGCTCGATAACGGCGCCTACACACTGGAGCCGGACAATGCCGGCCACACGCTGGTCGCCACGGACATTGCGGGCAACACCGCAAGCGTTACCGTTTCCGTCATGAAGCTCTACCGTGTCACCCTGCCGGCAGGCACAGGCTACACCGTCACCGGCGCGGCGACCGCAGGCCACGGCACGGACTATGAGTTTGAAGTGAAGATCGCCGACGGCTACTCCAAAACCAGGGACTACAGGGTGCTGGTAAACGGCGCAGAGCCGGACGGCGGCATGGGCGACGAAACCGGCGACACGCTCTTGATCAGCGGCGTGAGCGGCGATCTTGTGATCACCGTCGAGGGCGTGGCCGACATCACCCCGCCGGCGGCGGAGCTCACCGTCGGCACGAGCAGCTTCCGCGATTTCCTGAACAGCGTCACCTTCGGCCTGTTCTTTAAGAAAACGCAGACCGTGACCGTGACTGCGAGCGACGCGGGCAGCGGCGTGAAAACGGCCGAATATCTCCTGTCCGAAACGGCCTTTGCCGCTGCGGATGCCATCACCGGCAGCTGGACGGCGCTTGCGCTCGCGGACGGCAAGGCGGAATTCCGCATCGCACCGAACCAGAAGGCGTTCGTCTATGTCCGCGCGGCCGACGCCAGCGGCAATGTGCAGGTGATCAATTCCGAGGGTGTGGTCGTCTACACCGATGCCGAGGCGATCACCGAGGCGACAGACTTCACCATGCTCGATGATACAGATGTCAGCTTTGAAGTTCAGCTGAACGGCAATGCCGTGGCGGCGCTGTACAACGGTGACACACTGATCGACAGCAGCAGCTACACGGTGTCCGAAGACGGAACCATAACGCTGAAAAACAGCTATCTTAATGATCTTGCCGCAGGCGAATACACCATTCGCGTCCAGTACAATCCGATGGGCGAAGAATTCAGGACGGGCGACGCGCCTGCCATGACGTCGGTGAAGCTGACGGTTCATAAGAGGATGCCCTACATCATCCTGAATCCGGCCGAGCGCGTCTACAACGGCACTCCGCTCAGCGAAAAGGAAATTCCGTTTACGGTAGCCTACAACGGCGCACTTCTGTGGGAATTCAAGCCCGCGGAGGCAGACGATTCGGCATATACGACGGCTGCGCCGAAGAACGCCGGAGTCTACACCGTCCGGCTCACGCTTGCTGAAACCGACATATACAAGGCGGATTCCCGGACGGCAGAATTTGAGATCACGCCGAAGGAGGTCACCATCACCGGCGCGGCGGTCAATCCCTCCAGGGTCTACGACGGCACGACGGGCGCGGTCGTCACCGCTCCCGGCACGATCGCCGGTCTGGTCGCAGGCGACGATGTGTCCATTCAGCCCGGCACGGCGGCCTATCTCGACCGAAACGCCGGAACGGCCAAGAAGGTTGCCTTCTCCGGCTTCTCGCTGACGGGCCCTGATGCGGCAAACTACACGCTCGCGGCGCAGCCCGCAGATACCACTGCCGACATCACCGCAAAACGCCTGACCATTGTCGATCTCAAGGTCAAAAATAAGCAGTATGACGGCACGAACACCGCCGAGCTCGACGGCACGCCCGCGCTTGACGGTCTGGTCGAGGGCGATACGCTACAGCTCCTGAACGGCGTCCCGACCTTCGATTCCGTTGCGGTCGGCAAGGGAATTCCAGTCAGCTTCACGACCTTCGCTCTGTTTGGCGACGCGGTCATGCTCGGCAACTACGCGCTAGTGCAGCCCACCGGCATCACGGCAAATATTGTCGAATATATCGCCGACGGCAGTGAATACAGCGTCAACTCCAACGACTGGATCAACACCGACTTTGTCGTCACCGCAGCTCCCGGCTACGCCCTCAGCCTGACCGACACGGCAGGCGGCGCGTGGACGGACACACTGACGGCATCCGCGGAAACCGCAGACGGCACACTCACCTTCTATGTGAAGAATCTGGAAAGCGGCGCGATCTCCACCGTCGTGACCGAGCACTACAGGATCGACAAGACCGCGCCGACCGGCGAGGTGAAGCTGAACGAACGCTCGGCCTTCCAGACCGTTCTCAACCAGATCAGCTTCGGCCTGTTCTTCAACAGCGATGTCAAAGTCGAGCTGCACGCAGCGGACGAAGCCTCCGGCGTGAAGTCCGTGCAGTATTACAAGACTGATCGGGTGCTCACGGACACTGAGGTCCGCGCGATCACCGGCTGGCTTGACGGCAGCGATTTTGACGTCGAAGCGGAGGACATGGAGCAGTTCATTCTCTATGTCCGCATTGAGGACAACGCCGGAAACGTCGGCTACATCGGTTCGGACGGCGCGATCTTCGACACCACCGCGCCGGAGATCGTCGGCGTGGAGGACGGAAAAATCTACTACGTGACCAAGCGCGTCGCCGCCGATGACGAGAACCTCGCCACGGTGACGCTGAACGGTGAGCCGGTCGGCACGGTCTTCTCTCTGGCTGGCGACACAGACGCAGTCTATATCATCCGCGCGACCGACAAGGCGGGCAATGAAACGGAATACACCGTGACGATGCGTCCGATCGCCTCCATCACGGATGCTATCGCGGAGATCACGCCGGAGAATGTCAAGTCGAGCGACGCGGAAACCGTGGAAACGGTCGAGCGGCAAATTCTTGACATCGCCGAGCTGTTCGACGAAGAGGAGTCCACCGAGGACGAGTGGCGCAAGCTGCTGGAAGCCGCTGCAAAGTGCAAGGAGCTGCAAGCACGCATTGCAGAGGTCGCAGAGGAAATTGGCCGCCTGACACAGGGCGTGAACGGCTATGACATCGGCACCGTCACAAGCGACGACAAGGCGGACATTGAGTCGCTGCTCGAGTCCATCGACGCCTTGCTCGGCACCGACAACCTCACCGATGCCGAGCGCGCCGCACTGGAAGCCTTGAAGGAAGCGGCGCAGGCGCTGCTCGACCGCATTGCGGCTGCCAAGGCGGCGGCCGAACGCGATGAGATCATCGCCGTCCGGGAGATCACCAGGGACAATGTGACCCTCGGCGACAAGGATGCGCTGGAAAAAGCGGAGCAGGCACTGGAAGAAGCTCTGCGCGACTTCGGCAGCAACTACACCGAGGCAGAGCGCGAGGCGCTGGAAGCGCAGCTGGATGCCGTCAGGGCCGCCCTTGCGGCTATCGCCAACGCCGAAAAGGTGCTGGAGGAGATCGGCAAGCTGCCCTCTGTCGACGAGGTGAAGCTCAGCGACAAGGACGAGGTCGAGCGCGTCAAGAAGCTCCTCGACGGGCTTACCGAGAATGAGAAGGCCATGCTCGGAAGCAAGGCCGACAAGGTGGACGCGCTGCTCCGGCAGCTTCAGAAGCTCGCCGAGGACAGCAAGGGCACGCCGGGGACCGGCGATTCCGCCTCCCTGACCCTATGGATCGCGCTGCTCTTCCTCAGCGGCAGCGGCGTGGCCTGTGTTCTCGCCGCACGCAAGAAGAAAAAGCACTCCGCAAAATAAATAACAAGGACGGCTGTCTTTGCTCCGTCCTCATAAGAAACCATAGCCCCTTCGCCGAGCCTTTTCCGCCGGAACTGCGGCGTTTCCCCTTGCGTTACACAAAGTAGCGCTGCGGAAAAACGCCTTGTTCCAACAAAAAATTCTTCGGCGAATGGCTGTAAGCAGTGCCGCCCCGCAGACATTGTCTGCGGGGCGGCATCTATGTTTTCTTATTCGGACTCCGCTTTTGACAGCCGCCCGTTATTCAGCAAAATAATGTATCACTTTTTCGTTTCCCGCGGCAGGATCAGATTCAGGAGGACCGCCATAATGGTCGCGATCACGACAGGCGATTTACCGAGGATCATCGTGATCTCCTCCGGGAACTGCGAGAGTGCCGACCCCGCCTGCGAAACGCCGACGCCGAGCGCGGCGGAAAGGCCGACGATCGTCGTATTGCGCGCCGTGAGGCCCTGCGAGGCGATGAGCTTCATGCCTGTCATCGCGATCGTGGAGAATACCGTCACCGTCGCACCGCCCAGCACGCACTGCGGAATGGTCGTAAGCACCGCCGCAAACTTCGGCGACACGCCCGCCAGCAGCAGAAACACGCTCGTCAGCGTGAACACCGTCCGGTTGATGACCTTATTGGTCGTGGTAATGCCGACATTCTGCGAATAGGTCGCCGTGGGCAGGCCGCCGAGAAGCGCGGCAAGGATGTTGCCGACGCCGTAGGCGATGATGCCGCCCTGCAATTCGTTGTCCGTCGGCTCGCGCCCCATTGCGCCCACCGTGACCGCCGAAAAGTCGCCGATGGCCTGAATGGAATTGATCGCAAACAGCAGCCCGAGCGCAATGCAGCCGGAAAGCTCAAAGCGCACGCCGAAATGCAGGGGCTTGGGCAGAGAAAACCAGGACGCGCTCGCGATCCCGGAAAAATCCACCATGCCGAAGCAGAGTGCAGCCAGATAGCCGAAGGCCATGCCGATCAGAACGGAGGCCAGCTTGCAGATGCCCCTGCCGTGATAGTTCAGCACCATGACCGCCGCAAGCGTGATTCCGGCAATCAGCCAGTTCTGCCACGAGCCGTACACCAGCGCCGATGTCAGCCCCCTGGCCGCGATGGCCTCGGCCGTATTGGCCGTGCCGCCAGCCATGTAATTGATCGCCGTGGGATACAGCGACAGGCCGATCGTAAAGACGACCGTTCCCGTGATCACCGGCGGAAACAGCTTTCGGATGGGCTTGGCAAAGATGCCGACCAGCACCGCGACCAGACCACCGACCAGCATCGCGCCGGCAATGGCGCCGATCCCGTCGCCCGCCGCCGCAATGGCCTGCATACTGGGCAGGTAGGCAAAGCTGACGCCGAGGATAATCGGAAGCCCCGCGCCGAAGCGCTTGCCGATCGGGAAGAGCTGGATCAAGGTACACACCGCCGACATGACCAGCGAGGTCTGGATCAGCAGTACCCGGTCTGCATAGGCCAGACCGGCAGCCTCGGCAATGATGATCGCGGGCGTAACGCAGCCGACGATCATCGCCACAAGGTGCTCCAGCGCAAGGGAAAGCGCAGCGCCCATCGGCGGTCTGCCATGGAACTGAAGCAGCGTTTCACGGGTAGGTTTCTTCCGCATTTTGGTGACAGCTCCTTTATGTATGATTTCGCCGGCATCCGGCGCGGGCAGGATTATTTACAAGCGGCGGTTAAAGCGCCTTCTCGCCGGCCACCCCGACAGGCAGGCCATTGAACTCCAGATCGTCCTCGACCGGGATGACCAGCACCTTGCGCCCGTCGATCACGCGGCTTTCCACCAGATAGCTGTATTCCGGCGCGACGGACAGCGAGATCTTCCCCGTTTTGAGCTGCACTCTTCTGGGATTGATCAGGTTGGCCGGGTTCAGCGCCGCGTTTTCTCCAAAGCGCTCCTCGCAGGCCTTCCGGAATTCCTGCGCCTGCTCTGCAGGAACCTCGCAATCCTGCAAGATCGCACTCACATCGCCGGAGGTGACGAGCAGCGGCTCCGGGTCCTTGCGCTCCTTGTGCTCCTCGATGCGGGCCGTCAGGCGCTCGTGGACGCCCTGCACCACGTTCAGGCTGCACGCTTCGCCCAGCGTTTCCACCAACGCGGACTCGAAGGCCTCGCGCTGCTCCTCGGCAGACATGGGCGGCTCCGTGTGAAACACTGCCTCGATAAACTCCTGATGCAGCTCCGCGGGCTTACGCGAGTAGAACAGCGCGTTATAAATATTGGTGCTCCGGTCGTCAAAGGCCGGGAACAGGAAGCCCAGCTCCGGCGCGGACACCAGATGGCTGGCAGTGCAGTGGAACTCGTTGTCCCCGGCAAAGTAGCCCAGCTCCGACTTTCCCGTCTTGACCGGGCAGACGGCGCAGACAAGATAGGAAAACTCCGTTTCCGACGCATCCTCCTGCGCAAGATCGTCCTTGCCGCGGTGCGGAACGTCATAGTGGTCGTTGGCGATCAGAAGCAGGTAGTTCGTGTCGCCCATGTCGAGCGTCGAGATCACCTTTTCATAGAAGCGCTGGCGGAGCGCATTGTCCTTCAGCTCGCTCGCTCGCAGGGCCATCAGGAGCTTGTGCTCCTCGCCTTCCATCACCTGCTGCGTGGAAAACACAATGTCGATCAGATTCTTATCCAGCGTTCCGGACAGCGCCTTGCGCAGAAGCTCAAGATATTTTTCCGCCTCCGGCGGCGGCATCAAACCCAGAGATTCGTCCAGATCGGCGACGATCTCGCGGGCGCTGTTGACAAAGCAGCCGTAAATATGGCCAACCGCGTTTTTCTCCGGCTTCCACCGGCGGCGCAGCTCGCCCAGTTCTTTTTGATTCATCGGTTTTTCACCTTTCCGTTGTAATGCAATCAGGCCGGGCGCCGCCCGGCCTCTTCCTGTATTATAGCGGGAAATGCGCGCGATTGCAAGCCGCAGAGCACACCTGCCCTTCCGGCCGTTTCTCTTAAAACAGCTCCGGCTTCCCGCTGATCGAGTCCGCTTCCGTGATTTTCCGGAGCACCCTGCACGGATTTCCCGCCGCCAGAGAATGGGGCGGAATATCGCGGGTAACGACGCTTCCGGCGCCGATCACGCAGCCCTCCCCTATCGTCACGCCGCCCACGATCGTCACATTGCTTGCGATCCAGCAGTTGGAACAGATGGTTATGGGCTTCCCGTATTCATCGTCGTATGCCGCCCCGTTTCCCTTGTATTTGATATTTCGTTCTTGCCATTTCAGGGGGTGCATGGGGGTCGCGATCGTGCAGTTCGGGCCGAAAAACACGTCATCCCCGATGCTCACCGGGCAGATATCCAGGACGGTAAAATTAAAATTCGCGTAGCAGTTCTTCCCGAACGTCGTGAATGTGCCGTAATCAAAATAGATCGGTCCCTGTAGAAACAGGCCCTCGCCCTGATGGGGGAGCAGCTCCTCCAGAATCGCCGTTCTTTCGTCGTCGTCCTCGCACAGGCTGTTATAGCTTTGCGAAAGCCTGTGCGCTTTCTTCCGCATCCCGGCCAGCGTCTTATCGCTGGGGTCGTAAATCTTTCCGGCAAGCATTTTTTCCAGCTCAGTCATCGTATCTCCCTCCAAGGCGGCTTTTTTCATATTCTATCAGAATGACATCAAAGGTGCAAGATTCCGTGTCCGAATTCGTGTCAGATTTTTTGGGATGGAAGCTGTTTTCCCCACCGCAGGGTGGGATTTTTCCCGATTCCCCGGCGGCGATTTTCTCCACAAAGGTTTCATTTTTTCTGTGAAACGCAGTAAAAAAGAGGATTTCAAGACGTAATCTTGAAATCCTCGTTGGCGGAGCAGAAGGGATTCGAACCCTTGGACGGCTTTTGACCGTCACACGATTTCCAGTCGTGCCCGTTATGACCTCTTCGATACTGCTCCATATTCACTTCTGACCTGTCCGGGACAAAATCAGCTTTCATATAATACCTGATTTTGCCCCGATTGTCAAGCCCTTTCTTTCGTTTTCCGGTGTTTTTTACAGAATTCTCTCCATCAGGCCCTCCAGCTCCCGTGTGGAGGAGAGCGGATAGTCCGGCGCCTGCGTCGTGACCGCGACGCGGATGCCAACCGCCTTCATCCCGGCGGCATGGATGGCTTCAATGCCCGCCTGCGCGTCCTCAAAGCCGATGCACTCCTCCGGGCGCAGCCCCAGCGCCTGCGCGCAGTTCAGGAAGATCTCCGGGTCGGGCTTCTGGCGGGAGAGCTTTGCCGGGTCGGCAATGTAGTCAAATTCCTTGCAGAGATCCAGTTTTTCCAGCACCGTGGCGGCATTGCGGCTAGCAGAGGCGACAGCCAGACGAAGCCCGCGCGCTCTGGCCTCATGCAGAAAGGGAAGCACTCCCGGCTGGATGTTCTCGCGGCTGAGGTTCTCGGCGAGCAGCTCGCGGTAATAGCCGTTCTTCCGGTCGATCAGCTCGGCCTTTTCCGCCGCGGTGTAGGCGGCCTCTTTGCCGTTTCGCTCGAGAATAATCTCCAGCGAGCGCAGGCGCGTCACGCCCTTGAGCAGCTCGTTATCCCGCTCGGTAAAATGCAGGCCGAGCTCCGTCGCCAGACGCTTCCACGCGAGATATTGAAAATAGGCAGTGTCCGTCAGGACGCCGTCGAGATCAAAAAGAAAGCCCTTGATCATTGCAGCCACCTTCTGTTTTTCTTTTATTATAGCACACCCCGCGCGGCCTGCCAAGCGTCAGGTTTCCTCGTTGATGTGGTAGAT